>CALDSP010000324.1 GCA_937924465.1 uncultured Leptospiraceae bacterium | reverse complement strand
GAAAAATATTTAGTAGAAAAAATAAATTTTTACAACATAGAAGGAGAAGAAATAATTTATGCTCTAGTTTTCAATATTACAGATACTTACTTGCAGAAGCAAACTCTCCATGAAGAAAAACAAAAACAAGAATCTATCATTCAAAAGCAATCTAGAGAACTTATTGAACTCATCCAAACAAAAAATAAACTTTTACTTAAGTACCAAGCTTTTTTAAGAAGTATGGGAGAAATTACTTATGAAAGAGATTTATTTACAAATGATATAAAATGGTCCGGAGAAACAGAAAAAATTCTAGGAATCCCCTTAAGAAATATGCCTTCTAATTGGAATGAATATTCTAAGCTCATTTATCCCGAAGATTTAAAAGTGGTAGAAGACGAAATGAAGTCTTTTAGTTCACATAAGATTTCTTATTCATTGGAATACAGAATTTATGCTAATGGTCAATACAAATGGATTTTGGATAAAGGCTACAAAATGCATGATAATGAAAGTGAACTAGAGTTAATTGGGATTATTCGAGACATTCATGAACTCAAAGTTTCAACTGAAAGAATGAAAGAATTAGCTTTTAAAGATGAACTTACAGGAGTGTACAATCGAAGAGGGATTTTTCAGCTTTTAGAACAAAATTTTTTCCAAGCTCAAAGATATGGACTTAACCTAGAACTTTACTACTGCGATTTAAATGATTTTAAAAAAATCAATGATACTTATGGTCATGATGTGGGAGATAATGCCTTAATTGATTTTACAAATATTCTTAGGTCAACTCTTCGAAAATCAGATGTTTTAGGTAGAGTTGGAGGAGATGAGTTTATATTTTTTGCTATTAGTAATCCTACTAGAAAAAGAAATAGCTTGGAAGAAAGACTTAAAAAAGCAGTAGACGAGTTTAATCAAAAAATGAATCGACCTTATAAATTATCATTTAGTATTGGAAGAGTCCAGTATGATTCTATATTGCACGTTACTCCCGATGATTTAATTACAGAAGCAGATTTTATGATGTACCAAAACAAAAAACTCATAAAAGGGTTATAAATTTTAAATTACAAACTAGATTTCTTAGTTTTCCTACAAAATACTTCCCAAGTTTCCGATAATCATATAAATAGAGTTCAATTTTTCTTTTAAATTTTTTTGGAAATCAATTTTATGAAACTATACAATTACCTTTTTTTAATTTTTTTCAGTTTTACAAGTGTAAAGTCTGATGACCTAAATCCTAGTTCTAAGGCTGTTTTACCTGATCCAAAAAAAGAGAAGCAAACACTTGAAAGAGAAGATGAAGGCTGGAAGAGTGCTTACGAAGAAGATGAAGACTTGGACAAAGAATTTTTCGTTTATTATCAAAATTTGAATCAACCCAAAGAAAGCAAATCTGAAAAAATAAAACTTTTGCTTTCTAATTTAATAAAGGCTTTTAAATCAGAAATTAAATTACGAGATTCTCCAAATTGTCTTTCCTTACTTTCAGATATAAATGCAGGAACTGTTCGGTACAAAACTGTCACTAAAGATAGTGTATGGATGAAACGTATTCGTCGAGAAGTTGGACTCATTCAATATACAGAATTTATGTTTTTAATTAAGTACAAAAACTATCTTGCTCTAATCATGTACGAAGTTGACCCAAGAAAATATACAACAAATCCTGCAGGAATTGAGTTAATTATAAATAAAGAACCACCTTTGAATCGTGATTCTGAATGAAACTTCATCATATAGCTATTGCAACAAAGAATCTTATTAATATGAAAGAATTTTATTCAAAACTCCCCTACTCTAAAATAATTCAAGAAAATTTTTATGAGAATGGTACATTAAGAAGTGTATGGTTTGAATTAGCACATAACGTTTTACTAATGCTAGAAGATAAACCTTATAATAAAGCCCCAGAGGCATTAGTATTTGATTTTCCAAATTCATATTCTCTTAAAAATTTAGAAAAAATTTTTTCTTTTGTAGAAAGGACAAATTACACTATTTATTTTCTTGATCCCGATAATAATAAATTAGGGTTTTCTAGTTATCCAAAAAAAATTTTACAAGTATAATTTTGGTTTACTTTGTAAATGACTCTTGTAAAGATATAAGTTGATTTTTTTCGTCAAAATTCTTTTGATTTACGGAATAAATATGTCTACCAAGTTTTATAACCTTTCCACTCTCATCTAGTTCTTCTACTTGTAAAAATTCTGTATTCTCTGGTAAAATGAGGTTTGTAAGTTTTTTCTCCCATTTATAAATTGAAATAACCTTATTTTCAAGGGGATGGTAATTTTTATCCAAAAAAATTAAATTTAAGTTTAAAGATTCTTTTTTTGTGTAGTTTGATAGTAAAAAATGAATTTGGAATGAACGACTTATATGTTTTATACGCCAAATTACAGAGCCTAAAAAATTATTGTATTCAAACTCAAAGTCTTCTATTTGAGCTTTATGATTTATACTGTATGCTTGAAGTTGATATTTTTGAGTTATTGCGTAACGAAACACAGGAACTTTTTCAGCATATAAAAATTTATATGTTATGTTAAACAAGTATAATACTATTATAATCATAAAAATTATTTCTATTCTTTTTATCCATTTTAGTGGGACATGAAATCTTCTAGAATTTAAAGGAGCAATCATTAAAAGAATCCAAAAGCTATTATCGGGATGGTAAACATGATATCCCACAATCATAGATAGAAGCAAAATCCAAATTCCAAGAGAATTTTTGTAATAAAAAGAAGTATAAATCAAATACAAAAGTAAAAAAAATACTCCTAAAATTCCCAAGTCATTCAAAAGTCCAAAGAAAAACATAGGGCTATCTATAATTTTAGTTGGATTTGAAACAGGATGAGTCGGGTCATCCAAAGCTGTAGGAAACGAACCCATGCCATTTCCAAAAAAAGGACTTTGTAAAAAACTATACCAAGCTATTTTATTTAAGAAAGATCTTGCAGGATCCAAACTTTCCCAATCTGCCTTGAGTATGTTTATAAGAAACTCTGGATTTCTAGCTAAAAAAGTTTGCAAACTAAAAAAGGCAAAAATTATAAAAAGAAGTCCTAAAATGAATCCTTTGTGAAAGTTCAGATTTATATAGAATAGGAGGTATGGTATACACCCCAGTAACAAAATCCAGAATGCTCTTCCCATTGATTTTCCTAAACTAATGCTTAATGCTAAAAAGAATACTAAAATGAGAGTCTTTTTTGAAAACTTCCAACGAAAAAGATGGAAAAACACAAATGCGATAATTGAAGGAAAAATAAAAGAAGCACTTCCTGCATCTCGAAATAGTCCGGTAGCTCTTCCATAGCTAAAAGCTAAATTAGTTTGAAAAGAGAAAAAATTTATATTAACATAAGTTTGTATTCCAATTACTATTCCATTTATAAAAAAAGTAAATAATAATCCTAAAAATAAGTCTTTTTTGTATTTTCCTTTTCCTAAAACTTCTTCTGAAATGAAATAAAGACAAGGTAAAGTAAGACCAACAAAAATTTCACTAGAAAACGATAAAGCCATTTTACTTGTAAATCTTGGCGTAAACAACAGTTCCTGCATTCCCGCTTGATAAATAAATGGGAAATTATAATAAATTAAAAATCTATCTAAAATTAAAATGCATAAGAAAAGAATAGGAAACTTATAAACTCCCTCTTGAGAGGTGGATTTATTGAAAGAGGATGGATTTAAAAAGATTGCTCTTAGAAATAATCCAAAAATTCCTCCTAAAAAAACAGGAGCATTTGTAACTAATTCTATCTCATTATTAAATGCCATGCTAGTAAAACGCGTTGCACTTAATCCTAAAAATACTAAAAGAATTCTGCCAAAACGCAAAGAGTAAAGATAGGCTAAAAAAGAAATAAAAAACAAAAACCAAAAAGTTGAATTTAGAATTTCCTTTGGATACGGATGAGAAAAAATAAAAATTTTCCAAGCAAGAGTTCCTAGTAGCAAAATAAAAATTTGCAAAGTATTTATTTTAAATTTTATATTCAATTTCTTTTTAATACTAATTCTAAAACATCTATATCTTTTTTAGGTTGGTATTTAAATATCTCTGTTTGATAGTTTAAGCAATTCACTTTAACAGTGTAATAATTGTTATTTGGAAAGAGCTTGAAAAAATAACCAGTTTTTGGGTTACTCGTGAAACTCTCTCCTTCGTAATATAAAAATTCTTCAATAAAAACTTGACATTCTAGTGGTTCGTAATCTTCATTTATAATCTTTAAAATAAGTTTGTAGCCATCTAGGTAAGAGTTTAAAAATTCTTCCCAAGCTGGAAGAAACCCTTTCATAATTTTATTCATGTATTCGTAAGGAACATTTTTATGAGAGCTTTCAACTAAAAGAGCAGTAGTTCCATATTTAAAATAATAATAATCTTGATCTGTTCCGTCAACAGCATAAATGTTTTTTACGGCTTCGTAGTTTTTTGTTGGGTGATAAGAAATAGAGACATTTGCCATTTTTTGAGCAATTTCTTTTGGGATGTCTGGATTTGGATTTATTAAACCTTCTATTGTATAAGGGAATAAAATTTTTGTTGCATAAGCATGAAAACTCAAAGAAAGTAAAAATCTTTCCGTTTCTGCTAAAAACATCATTGCTTGGGTTTCTGGTTCAGAGGCTGGAGCTAAACCTCTAAAAAATGGATGATTCCGATTTGAAGAAGAAGCACTAGAATGCCCTGAATTCCACTTGAAAGGATAGTTGCGATTTAAATCAACTCCTCTGTTTGGATCATCTGCTAGTTGATCATCAAACAAAAACCCGTTTTTCCGTCCCATTGCTGTACTTTTATACCAAAAAAAATAGCTTCCATCAGGGTTTACAATAGGAACGAACCACAAAACTAAATTATCTAAATAATGAGCATATTTCTTGGGATATTTTAAAAGATGATATATGATACTATAGCAGTGTTCTACACTAATTAGTTCATTTGAATGATGAGAAGAATTAAATAATACAGACGGTTTTTCTTCTATAAAGTTTGGATTTGTAATTTTTATAGCTGGGATAACTCTTCCTGTATGTGTTTTTCCAAGCTCATAATAGGTAACTAGATCGGGATATTTTTCAGAAAGAGCTTTTAAATAAATTTGATTGAGCTTATAGTCTTTATAACCTGAAATTAAATCTTCTAGTTTCTTGAAGCCTTTCATGTAACGTAATTTATAGGTAGGGTCATAATAGCGAAAAGCAGGATTTTTAGGGATTTGATATTTGTCTTGGTTGAAATTCTCTTGGATTATCTTTTTATATTTTGTTGGGACTAAGACTACAGCAATTTCTTTATTTTTGTAGCTAAAATTTGGAGCTGTATTTATTAGTTTCCAATATTGAGAAGAAAACGACTTTGCTTGAGCTAAATTCATTACTAAAGGAAATACATCTGTTTTTTCATAAAGATTTTCTACGGGAATTTTTTCATTTTTGGATTCTGTAGGTTCTATTGCAATGCATTGTAAAATTAAAAGAATATAAACAAAGAATCTGCATGAAGCAAAAGTGAAATGAGTCATTTTGTTTGAAAATAAATGAGAAAAATTTTCTAATAACAATTTTTTAAAAAACATTTTTTTTGTCATTAAAGTAAATAATTTTTTCTATTTTTAAAATTTATAAAAATTTCACTTCATCCTTGCTAAATCTTTTTTGAGAAAATCCCACTCTGGAGTATAAATTATATTTTTGTCTAAATTATACCAAAGACTTATAGAAGTATCATTGAAATTTCTTAAAATATGAATTTCTTGAGCAGGCATATAACTTTGAGCCAGTAAATAAACTTTTTCATTTTTGGAATTGCTTGCTTTATCTACAATTATTACAGCATGTCCATAAGGTTGCTTTTCTTTTACAAAAATGTCCCCAATTTCAATTTCCTCATTTTGTTTGAGTTCTCGTGAATCATAACGTTTCAGGGAAGAGGTATTTGCATAGTTGAAAACTATATTTAAATATTTTCTAAAATTTGCGTAAGAATAGTCTCGATTTGCAAACTTTCCGTAAACAACATTTTTGTTTTTTATTTTAGTTCTATAACCTTCTGCATAATCTAGAAAAGGAAATTTTTTTCCATTTGCAAAATGAAAAGTAATTTTATCAAATTCGTTACGTTCAAAATGATATTCTGCTTTTAATCTTATAATTGCATCAGCACATTGTTGTAAGTCCTGATTTCCAACATCTATTTTTAATACAGCGTATTGAGCTTCTTGGTTTGTTTTAGGTTTTCCATTATATAAATAGACAATTGAATTCTCTTGCTTCAAATTAAGATTTCTCAAAAACTCTGCAAAACTTTCTTTTGTAGCGGGAATTCTTTTGAAATCACTGGGTGTTGGAATATCCCGAATTACTTTTGCTTTCTGTTGGGAAAAAATAAAGCTAAAGATAAATGGGAATAAAATAATAAATTTCATACAGATAAAATTTAAAATAAAAGAGTTAATTTTACTCTTTTTTTTTTTAAAATTCGGTGATGTCTTCAGCCTTAGTATTTTTTTTAGTTTTTGGATATCTTTAATCTTACGAATTTGCTTCATGAGATAGGAATTTTCTTTAAGATTAAACCGAGTTTCTAAGTTCAACTGAATTCCTAAATAAAAACCTTCAATTTCTTTTTCAATATCCTTTTCAATGCCTTCTTCTAGACCTTTGATTCGACCTTCTTCTATACCCTTTACTAACCCTTCTTTAAAAGCGTCACTTAAACCTGAAAATGTAGCCATGCTCTGCTTTGCTTTCCAACGAGACTCATACAACTCTCTACTCTTGGGTGTTCTTGAGAGAGTTTTGAGTTTAGCTATAGCCAACTTTCAGTACACGACTTTTTTTCTCTAAGGCTTTCATAATCTCTCCTTTTAAATTTTCTGACTCTTTTAAAAAGTACATCCAATAATCAAAATTAGTTTTTAAATCCTCTGGCCGCTTATTAAACTTAAATAATTCAACAATATGAATTTCTAAATCCTCTGTCAATACAAAATGATTTTCGATTTCTAATATTTGAAATCTAGATAAATAATTAGAATGATTATCTCAAATAAGATTTTTTACAAAATTAATAGAATAAATTTTCATACTTTTCTCCTTTTCCTAAACTTCTAGAATACACTTTAGTCCAATAATATAAAATTCTTTTTGGAAAACTCATTTTACCCAACGTTTGCATTTCAATCAAAAACTTTTCTCCCTTTTGGTTTTCGGCTTTAATATCTAATATAGAAAGTTTTTCAGAAGAAAGTTCTTTAGGGATTTCAGGGTTTAAAACTTTGAGAGATTGAATTTGGTTTTCTCCTTGAAAATTTGGGAAGAGTTCAGCATATCCATAAGTAAAGCAGGATTGGGAGCAAAGAGAGACTTAAAAGCAAAGTCCACTGTGAGGGAAAAAAGTTTCATAAAAAAAGTATCGGAATGTTTAGTGGAGAAGGTAAGATTTCTATGGTGTAAAGGAATTTATTTTTAAATATTCTTGTAAGTATTCTCCAAGTGCTTGAGAAAATCTTTCCATTCCTAGTTTATTTAAATGAATAGTATCATAACAATACTCATTGCTATCTTCTCTATCAAAAAGGTTTTGAAAGTCTACTATATGAGCTTGTTCCTTTCCAAGAAGGTTTTCTAAATTGTCTTGCCAAACTTGCATTCTAGACTTTCCACCCAAATGACGCATAACGTGACTGTATGGAGCAAACACTACTAAAATATTAATCTTGCGAGACCTATAATGATGAAACACTTTCGAAAGTCTTCTAAAATATAGTTCTGTTTCTTTATTTTGATTTGTTTCAATAGTAATTTTAGAAGCTAAGTCGCAAGTGTCAAAGATGGCTTTTTTATGATCTTCGTTTGAATTGTTGGGATAAGGAGGAAGATTCCAAGCACGGGTTTTTTCAATGCAATCTGAAAGAGTTTCGATTGCATAGGAACTCATTTTTTCAGTATGATCATTTTCAAAGTCGTAAAAGTTTATATTAGGATTTTTTAAGGAGCGTGAAATGTGTTTGATTCGTTTTCCCGGATCAAGTAAGAAGTCTCGAAAATCTCTCCGGTAAGCAATGCTTTTAATAAACAAATAAGCCCAGTCTTCCATTAAAATATTATATTCGTACTCTATAGGTAATTTATAAAAAACTTTTTTATCAAACTCCCCTATCATAGCAAGAGTAGGAAGTCCTAAGTTTGATTGTGCTACCCAAGGCATAGTAATTTCTGCTACATAAATTAGGGTTTTCACTTGTTTAAATGATCTCAAAACTTTTTCACTGGCTAAGTCTTGCACGATGAGTTCTGATCCCGGAATGGCAATAGATTGGATTTTTAAATTAAGTGGATTTAAATAATCTTGCAAAATTCTCGGGGAAAGTCCTTGGTAAGCTACACTTGTTCCCAGTATTAAAACATTTGGATCATGTTCTTTTTGTTTTTCTAAAACATGATTGATAATTCGATTTACATTTGCAGCATAAGAGTTCTTTTTTAAGAAAGGTTTTACTATACCTGTTTGCAAAATAAGTTCAAAACAAAAAAGAATCAATATAGGGACATAAAAACGTTTATCTTTATAAAATTTATGAAATTCTTGTTTCACAAGTTCACCTTTAGAAAGCAAAATATAAAAAGTTTTGGCTCTCAGTTATGCCAAAGAACAAAAGTAAAAATGCACATAACGTGTTGAAATAAATAAGTTGATTGGGTTTTGTTTGTGCAACTCTCTCAATATCTTGTTTTGAAAAAATATAACTTCCCACATAACAAATAACAAGTAACAGTCCATAATCCCAATTTTGGTAAGAATTTATTTCTAATTTACCTTTTATGAAAAGCATAGATTGAATCATATTCCAAGCATCTTGCATGGTCTGGGCTCGAAACATTACAAATCCAAATCCCAAACAATATTTTGTAAAAATACGACTAAAAACGTCATACGCCAAACCTCCTTTTTCATTGAGGTATTTATGTAAAAAAGTTTTTGAATACTCTCTATAAATTCCAAGCATAATTGCTTGCCATATCCCCCATGCTATAAAGTGGTATGCTGCTCCATGCCATACTCCCGCAAAAAACCACGTAATGAACAAATTTCTATATGTTTTCAATTCCCCTTCTCTTGAACCTCCAAGTGGGATAAAAATATAATCTCGAATCCAAGTAGAAAATGAAATATGCCACTTGGTCCAATGGTCGTTTATGTTGTTTGTAACCATTGGAAAGTTAAAGTTTGCATCAAACTTAAATCCAAAAAGTCTAGCTACTCCAATTGCAATATCGGTATAACCTGCAAAGTCCAAATAGATTTGCCATCCAAAAGCAATAGCACCTGTCCAAATTTCAATTGGGTTAAGATTTGTATAGTTTTGAAATGTAAAATCTACTACTTTTCCTAAATTATCTGCAAAAACAATCTTTCTTACAAATCCAACTAAGATTCTAGTAATGGCAATTTGAATGTCTTCATTTAACACATCTAAACGAATGTCCAAATCTCGAAAAAAAGTCGTTGCGCGCACAATAGGTCCTGCTACAAGCTGTGGGAAAAAAGCAACATAAAGAGCAAAGTCAATAAAAGATTTTCTGGCTTGGATTTTTCTGCGGTATACATCAATCGTATAACTCATGGATTGAAAGGTATAAAAGGAAATTCCAACAGGTAAGGTAATATCATAATGCGGAAATTTATAGTTTAGAATTCCAATATCGTTTATAACTTCAAGTAAAAAATTAGTATATTTAAAATAGCCTAAAAAACTGATATTCCCAATCATGGATAAGGTGAGAGCAAATTTGCGAAGTTTGGAATTTGTCTCTGGAATTTTATCGAGCCAAAGCCCAATTGCGTAATCTAAAATTGTAGATGACAAAATTAAAGCTATGAAATATTTATTCCAAGCCATGTAAAAGTAGTAACTTGCAAGAAGGAGCCAAACTCTTTGTGCAGTTCCTTTTAAAATATTTCCAAAAATCAAAGTAATAGGAAAAAAAATTAAAAATTCAAGCGAGTTAAATAACATTATAAACCTTTTCTAGATTTCTTAGTTTTAAATCAATCATATAGTTTAAAGGGATTTTTAAATCTAAATTTATATACTAGAACATTTGCTGCATGTTTTAATTAGTAAATTTATTTTTAATCGTTTTCATAATTCCAATAAGGACT
>CALDSP010000323.1 GCA_937924465.1 uncultured Leptospiraceae bacterium | reverse complement strand
TTCGCTGTTCATATTTTTTTTGAATGGCTATTTCTAGTTTATTTTTATTTGGTAGGTTATCTTCAAATTTATAGTATTCTTCTTTTTTTTGAGTTTCTTTGAGTTCTAGGATTTGCATGTATAAAGATGTGATCTTATTTTCATGTTCTATGCTTTCTATTTCTTTATTAGAAAGATATTCACGGATTTCTAAAATTTTTTTCTTAAGTTCTTCTTTTGTGATCCCAGTCTTTTGAATAATATATTCCACTTCTTCTTCGTTTAAACTTAAATAATAAATGAAAGCAAGTTTAAAAATGACTCGATTCTCTATTTTAATTTCAGAAAGTATAGAGTGAAAAAGCTCCGAAAATTCATTTGCGCGTTTTGTTTCTTCTGCAAGAAGATCTGCTTCTTCTTCAATTCCTGAATATTCCACTCCATCTTTGTTTACTTTTCTTCTAGAAATAGTTTTGATTTCTCTGCGATTTCTTTGCCAATCAATTAAAAGATTTCGCAAAACAGTATACAACCATGTTTTAAAAGAAGACTTTCCCTGAAAGGAATGAAAACGTTTCCCAGTTCGAAGACGTTCAAAAGCAAATAAGAAAAAGTCTCCTGCATCATCCTCACTTAGGTGAAAAATACGGATGGGAAAATTATAAATATCTTGAGCATAAATTTCAAAAAATTTTTTTAAAGATTCCTCATCTCCTTCGGAACACTTTTGAACTAATTGAAAAGTTTGTTCTTGATCAAGCTTTGCTATCATAAAGAAAATTTTAAATTATTATGATTTTTAACTTTAATCCCTTAACTATTTTTGAAAATATTTTTCTTTTCAATTTTTAAGATTTCAAAAGAAAAGACAACCAGAATAACACCTAAAATTGGTAAAAGTACGGGCAAAAAAGAAATATGCACAAAATCTTTCGAAAAAGAAATTTGTTCTCCAAGTCCAGGACCAAAAATTTCTGTTCCAAAATCCATTCCAAAATAACTAAAGATAGAAACAGTCATAATTACAGCAGGTATACCTGTTTGAAATAAACTCCAAAATAAAACACCTAGCTCTGGTAAAACATGTCTTCGAAAAATATACAGTTGAGATGCTCCCATATTTCTAGAAACAAGGACATAACCACTCTCTAAAATTTCTCTAATTTTAACTTGTAAAGGCTCATAACTGTGAGCCCAATCTGAAACTGCAATGGAAATTAAAAATGCAAAAAAGCTAGGCTCTAGTAAAGCTATTACAATCAAGGCTGTAAGCAAAGAAGGAAGCGATAAAAAAACAAATACAAAATATTGAAAAGCTTTTTGAATTGTTTTAGGTAAATAAGAAACAAGCAAACTAAACAACAGAGATAATAACAAAGTAAAAAACCTTGATGGAATAGCAACCAGAATAGTAGTTACAATTCCATAAGTAAGCAAGGCAAAATTATCCCTTCCCATTCTATCACAGCCTAGAATATGAGAAAATGTAAATGGAGAACAAAAGCTTTGATCCAAATCAATTTTATTTGGAGCGGGAAAGAAAAAAATTCCAATTGCACATAACGTAAAAATGAATATAATAGGAAATAGGCGTATCAATTTTCTATATCCGAAATTTGAGATTGTAGTTTACGAGCAATGGTAACAAAAAAGTAAAACACAATTCCAGTATAAACTAACAAACCATTTAATAAATTAGAATCCATTGATTTAATAGCATAAAACATAGACTTGCCTACTCCAGGGTAAAAAAATATTTCTTCTATGATCATAGCTCCAGACAGAAGAGAACTTAAATCTAAGAGTAAAAATGTAAAAAGTAAAGGTAGGGCTTTTAACAAAATATATTTGAAATAAATTTTTTCTCTGCTTAAGCCTCTTGAAAATAAAAATTTTATAAAACTGGAAGATTCTTCCTTTTGAATTTCATTTATAGTAAATATGTAAATTCTTGAGCAAACTCTAGATCCTAAAGCTATAGAAGGTAGAATTAAATAAATAGGATTGTTCCACTCATATCCTCCCGGTGGTAGTATAGGAATATATAAAAAGAAAATTAGAAAAAGTAAAACTCCTACTACAAAAATTGGAGTCGATAAAATTGCTAAACTTAAAAACTGAAAGAATGTAAGAAGTTTTTTACTGTTACTGTAAAATCCAAAAACTCCTAAAAAAATTCCTAGTCCGCCACCAAATACTACTGAAACGATAGCTAACTGAAAAGTAGGAAATAATCTTTCTAAGATATGACGCGTAACGTCCTCATTTGTAGATGTTTTTCCAAAATCAAAGATAAGAGTAGATTTGTACTTTTTTAGGAACTCTTTCCAAGAACTAGAGGGCGTAGAGTTTATTTCTTGAATAGAAATATCAGCATACTGAAAACTTTTGTCTTTTGTTCGAAAAACAGTTAGTAAAGAGCTAAAAGCACTTAAGATAAGAAAAAAAAACAAGAATGAAAGGATATTAGAAAATAAAAACTTAAACTTGTATGCCAAAGGTTTGCATCAAATTTTCATAAGAACTTGACTGAATGAACTTATCCCGTTCTTCTTTTACGTTTAAGGTTTTCGCAATTAGAGCTAGGGTTTTTATATGATCTTGAAATTTACTTTTTGGTACAACTAAAAGGATAAAAATATGTACAGGCAAATGATCAATAGCTTCAAAGTCAATTCCTTCTTTTGACAAAGCAATGACAGATTTCATGGTTTCCACTACTCCAACAGAACAGTGAGGAATGGCAACTCCACTACCTATACCAGTAGACATAGTTTTTTCACGATTCAACAAAGCGATTGTAATTTCTTCCTCTTGTTCGGGTAGAAAATTATAAATTTTACTTGCATGTTTAACTAATTTTTCTATGACCTCAGCTTTACTGGAGGCTTGAAAGTTATAGATAAGATTTTCTTTGGTGATAATTTCAAGTAAATGATTCATTTCGTGTTACTTCTTTATTATATTTTTAGTAACCCTTAACTTATTATTTAAAACAAAGAATAAACTTTGAATTCCAAAATAGAAAGTTAAATATACCATACCAGGTAAATTTGAACTCAAAGTCCAAAATGAATAAGAGAGAATTCCTGTCAATCCTAAAACTATAGTTGTGAATGAGTAAGAAAACCCAAAATTTCTGCCGGGTCCGTACACAAATAAAACCCAAGTCATACTTAAAGAAATAATTTTTTCTTTATAGAAACTAAATTCAAAATTATAAAGAGAGGCAACTAAAATAAAACAAAGGAAAAAATTAAACAAATCTAAAATAAAAGCATATTCCCGAATAATTAAAATTCCAAGTGCAATAATTCCAACAAAAGAAATGTTTTCTAATGGAGAGAACAACTCAGAATGAAAATATCCAAAATCAAGATATTCTAGGGTTAAAAAGTGGGAAGAAAGTTTTGTGAATTCTAATCCAGATTCACTTATTATGGGATATTTTAAAAGATGGAGTTTTGTTTCTAAAAGTCCAAGTGAAACATTAAAAAGACTCATAAACAAACCAAAAGGAAAGTAAAACTTTTGGAAAGGATTGTATTTATAAAAGAAAGCTAAAGTTACAAGAGAAGTCAAGAAAATATTTATAAAGTTTATGTAAATTGATGGAGTAATTAGTAAATATAGTAAAACTTGATAAAAAAATCCAAGAACATACATATAACCAATTTTATAGTTATAATATACATAAATAAAAGACATAAACAATAATAAGATTATAATAAGAAATATTTTGTCTAAATTCCAAACTTGTCCATAAATGAAAAGAAAACCAACTAAGCAAAATGAGAATATGTCTATAATTATATCATTAGATAAAATTTTAAATCCATGATTAGTTAGAGAAATCTTATGAGAAGGCAAATTTGTGCTCCTCTTGTTTGAATTCTTTAATTCGAGTAGAAAAATCAATATGAGAAGGACAAAATACAGAACAAAGTCCACATTCAATGCATTGCTTGCTCAAGAAAAAAGATTTGTCTTTATCTAATAAAGCTCTAGGATTTGCGTATACTGGACAAAAGTAATTACAGTCGTTACAATCAATACATATTGTTTCTCTCTTATCACGTACTAATGATTCACAAATAATAAAAGAACTATAGCTGTAAATATCGAAAATTAGCTCTGCTCCAATTTCATAAACAGGGTATTTTTCGAAAAAGGAATTGACAGTAAAATATTTATAACCATATTTTTCTCGAATTATGGAAAGAAAGACATTTAAATTTGTTCCATTTTTAATTTTATAGACTCGATTTTCTCCTTCTAAAAATCCATTTTGATTAATGATGTGAATAGAAACTAATCTTTCTGTGAAAGGAAGAGAATGATAAAGTGCTTGTAAAATATGGTAAACAGTTTCAGGTCCTAAATAAAGAATTTTATTGGAAGGTATTGGAGTGTGGAGAGGTTTATTACAATATTTGTTTAAAAAATAATATGGGTTTCCATGTGGATAAGTATAATTTTTAAACTCCCATAAATTTACTAAAAAATCATACAATTTTGACTTTGGAAATAACTTGCGTAAATTTTCTATGAAGGTTTGTAGTTCCGATTTATATCTTTCCACAATTTTATTTCTGAAGGGAATGAAATTGTTTTCTGTAAAAGGTGCAAAAACAATGATAGCATCTTTATCATCCTGAAAATTTTGAAGCATTTTATATATGCTTGGAGTTGAATTAAAATCTAAGCTTACTACTCCTAGTTTCTTTAATTTGTCGCAGATTTCATGAAAAGAAAATTCTCTCAAATTATACTCTGTTGGAGAATTTAATCGCCCATCCAAACGAATTTGAATTTTTACATTTGGTTGTAATTCAGCAATTCCATCCACAGGAGACAAAACTTGAAACTCTTCATATTGCAGTATAGACTCACCAATTTCTACTCTACGAGGAAAATTTCCAACTGGGGAAAGACTCTTTCCGTGTAATTCCAGATGAATAGAAATAGAATCAGTTAGAACAGGAGTAGGAACTTGAAAAGTACTTTTTTTATTGAGCTTGAAGACTTGGGAAGATTTGGGAAGCAACACAAAATCCCCCTATATAGGGGATTTTACCATATAAATTTCGTCTTTGATGGGAAGTTCTTTTTTTAAATTTTTGATGTAAGGTAAAATTTCTCCCATTTCTTCGTAATACTCGCAGTCAGACTGCATGCGACGGGCGACGGTGAAATACTTATACAGCTTTTCTTCTCCGGAACGCTTTGACCATTTCTTTTTGTTGCATTTTACACGTAATATGTATTTATCTTGTTCTGCTTCAAAATGACGAACGACTACACAATGCGCACAATTTGCACAATATACTTTTTCACTCATAGAATACCACCATTTTACCAACTTAATAAAAGTTTTTTTGTAGTCAATAGCTTTTAAGTGCTTCTTTTATGAAAAACTTAGTAGTTCTGAATAAAAAAAGATAGTAAAAAATACTACTATCAAATAACGATATATAGATTTACAATTATGGAGCTAGAAGAGTGTCTTTTAGAAATATTGCTTTCTCATCCAGAGGGTTTGAGTGAGTATGATTTGCTAGAACTTTTAATGGAAAAAGAAAAAATTCCTAATTTTCATTCTTCTAACCATCTTATGTTTCAAGTTCACTTTTTATTGTTTCATGCACTTTATAAACTCCGCAAGGTTCTTCGTGATCAAGGAAAGTTTGATCTCCAAATTCACTGCTTAAAAATTCAGTTACTTCCATATTCTAAAGGCATGGAGGGTTTAGTGAAATATACTCCCGATCTTTTGGAAGAATACTACCTAGATTTTAATAACTATGAGACTCCTCCAGAAGAAGTAGAAGAAATGCTAAGTAATTTTTGGAAACTTTTTGATAAATATCAAAAGAAGGAGAAAGCTCTTAAGATTTTAGGACTAAGCGAACCCGTAAACAGAGAACAGGTTTTAAAATCTTATTATGAACTTGTTCGAAAAGATCATCCTGACTATGGAGGTAATGGAGAAAAAATTTCTGACTTAGTTTATGCAAAGTCAATACTTCTAGAGTCTTTTTCTTAACTTTCATTATAATTAAAAAAGAATAATTGAGTATTTGATTCTTCCTAAAACGAAAGAGTTTTTAGTTTTACAAAAAGAGTCTAAAAAAGTTGAAATATTTTTTTGTTGACCAAATCATTTTTACAGTCATCCTTTAATTATGCACCAGACAATTGATTTAAAAAAGTTATATGAAGAAGATGAAAATCTATGGTTATTTGAAAATGCTAAACTTTTACGAGAAGGGAAAATAGATTTAGCCGACATGGAACACATAGCAGAATTTTTAGAGGATATGG
>CALDSP010000322.1 GCA_937924465.1 uncultured Leptospiraceae bacterium | reverse complement strand
AAAACCATTATGCTTATGTATTCTCATGAGCTTTCTGTAATTCCCCTCACAACTCACATTCCATTAAAACAAGTTCCAACCAAAGCTAAAAAAGTGGATTTAGAATTTGTATTAAAAACACTAACTCATACAAAAATTTTCCCGAAACCTCAAATTGGAATTTGTGGACTCAATCCTCATTGTGGAGAAGGGGGAAAAATCGCTCTTGAGGAAAAGGATTGGATGGAAAAAAAAATTAAAGAGCTCAAAAAAAATTATCCTATTCATGACATGATTTCAGCTGATTCTATTTTTACAAAAGAAATTCGAAAAAAATTTCAAGTTATCTTAGCTTGGTATCATGATCAAGGTTTAATCCCTTTTAAAGCCATTGCAGGAAAACAGGGAATCAATGTTACACTTGGGCTTTCTTTTTTTAGAGTTTCACCCGATCACGGACCAGCATTTGACATAGCAGGAAAAGGAATTGCTAGTTCTGAAAGCTTAAAAACTTGTTTAGATTTTTTAAGACTTATAAATAATTGATTTTTCTTCTTGTTTTATTCAAACAAATCAAATCAAAAATTGCATATTCCCCTCCTTTACTAAAAAAACAAAAGTGTAAGATATTCTCTATTTTTTTCCTTTGAAAGAATATAAGATGGAAAAAGATAGCCTTAAAAAGGAGATAAGTTTGAAATTCAAAAAAATTGGAGTCCTTTTTGTTTGTTTAGGAAATATTTGTCGTTCTCCTGCTGCAGAGGGAGCTTTTAAGCATTTAGTAACAGAAAAAGACTTAAAAGAATTTTTTCACATAGACTCCTGCGGAACGGCGGGCTACCACATTGGAGAAATGCCACACGAACTTACTCAAAAAGTTGCAAAAGAAAGAGGGATTATTTTAACCCATAGGGCAAGACAATTTACAAGAGAAGATTTTGAAAAGTTTGATTATATTTTAGCAATGGATCAATCTAATTATAATCATTTACTTAGTATGGCGAAAAAAGAAGAACATAAACAAAAAGTTCATAAGTTTCGTAAGTTTGATCATACGGTTTCTGGGCAACCCGACGTTCCCGATCCTTACTATGGTGGGATTGCTGGTTTTGAGCATGTTCAAGATATTGTTATGCGTTGCTCTGTAGGATTATTAGATTATTTAATGGAAAAGCATTCTTATCTAAACATACCTAAAACAGAAGAGATTGAGGCAACTGAATATGATATTTAATTTATTGGAAAAAAATTTACTTCCCGATTTTTTAATCCGAATTGGAATTCGAAGACTTCTTGCTAAGCGTTTAAAAGACGAAGACCAAGGAGATACCGAGAAAAACCAATCCAAGCTAATGAAATATATTGAAGAACTCAAAAATCAACCAATTGCAATTCATACGTTAGATGCTAATGAACAGCATTATGAGGTTCCAACAGAATTCTATAAGTATGTATTAGGTAAAAGAATGAAATATAGCAGTGGATATTGGATTTCCGCAAACGACACATTAGACGTTAGCGAAGAAAACATGCTTAAAATAAGTTGTGAAAGAGTCGAACTCAAAGATGGTATGGAAGTTTTAGATTTGGGTTGTGGGTGGGGAAGTTTAACTTTGTATATTGCCGAGAAATATCCCAATTGTAAAATTATAGGTGTTTCAAATTCTCGAACACAAAAAGAATACATTGATTTTGTTTGTAAACAAAAAGGCTTTCAAAACGTACAAATTATTACTCAAGATATGAACGTTTTTGAAATTGAAAAACAGTTTGATAGACTTATGTCTGTAGAAATGTTAGAACACATGAAAAACTATGAAAAACTTTTTTCTAAGTTTGCGCGTTTTATGAAGAAGGACGCTTTATTTTTTATACATATTTTTACACATAAAACTTATGCTTATCATTTTGAAGTAAAAGATGAAACTGATTGGATGTCAAAATATTTCTTTACTGGTGGAATGATGCCATCTGACAATTTACTTCTCTATTTTCAAAAAGATTTGGAGATTGTAAAACATTGGCATGTAAGTGGAAAGCACTATCAAAAAACTTCAGAAGCTTGGCTTTCCAATATGGACAAACACAAAAAAGAAATCTTACCTATTTTGGAAAAAACTTATGGCAAAGAAAATAAAACTAAGTGGTGGGTTTATTGGAGAGTTTTCTTTATGGCTTGTGCTGAGCTTTGGGGTTACAATGGTGGTGAAGAATGGATGGTTTCCCATTACTTATTTAAAAAAAGATGAAAATGATTGTTTGAAGGAGGTTTTTCCGATATGAAATATCCATCTACTGAAAATCTTACAAAAATAGAATGGCAACTCTCAGTTAACTCTCCCTTAGGAAAAGTTTGGGATTATGTATCCAATACTGATAAAATCAACAAAGCCATGGGTTTTGCAGAGGTTATTTATGAGCAAATTCCTTCTGAATTTGGAGGAAGTATTTTGTACGGAAAAACAAAAGATGCCGGATTGACTTCCGTTTATAAAGAATATCCTTATGAATGGGTAGAAGGTCAATTTGTAAAAGTGTATAGAGAATATAAACAAGGTGTTTTTAAAAAAGTAATTTTTGAAATGAAATTTTCTCCTAATTCAAATCAATTTTCTGTAAAATTTTTGATAGCAGTTGAGTTAAAAACTTTTTTAATGAAACCTTTTCTGCTCCTTCAAGCGAAAAATAAAATAATCCCCAAATTCAATGAAACCTTTTTACATGTAGAAAAGTTTTATAAAGGTGAGGTTGAAAAAGTATATCCTACAAAAAGCGTAAACAACATATATAATGTTCACGAAATTTTAAAAAAGTTTCAATATATAAAAGCAAGTCCAAGTTTAAAAGAAAAGATTGCTAAGTTTATTGCAGAGTCTTGGGATGAAGAATTAGCCAGAATAAGAATAAAAAAACTCTCAAAAAACATGGGAGAAAATCAAAAGGATGTTCTTCGCTTTTTTTTGCAAGGAGCTAAATTAGGACTCTTTGATGTAAATTATGATATACTTTGTCCCTCATGCAAGGGAAGTAAAAATCCTTCCAAACATTTATTTGAATTAAAAGACAAGGTTCATTGTCCCACTTGTAATATTGATTATGACTCTGAGTTTGATAAAAATGTAGAAGTAAGTTTTTCTCCCAATCCCTCTTTGAAACCCATTGAGGCCAAATTGTATTGTTTTGGAGGTCCGGGAATTACTCCTCATGTCCGAGCACAAATTCGCGTAGAACCAAATTCAAAGGAAAAAATCTCTTTTTATTTTAAAGAGGGTGAATATAAAATTACTTCCTTACAAACAAACCAAACCTTATATATTTCTGTAGATCCTAAGTTTCCAAAAATGAGTAAAATTTCTTATCCTTCTGAAGGAAAGTTAGAAATTGCCAGTGGAAATATTGAGATTGAGTTTGAGAATCAAAATACTTATGAAATTGTTTGTAAAGTAGTAAGAGATTATTTTGCAGAGGAAATTTTAACTGCTTATGAAGTAACTACATTTCAAGAGTTTAGAGATTTATTTTCTTCAGAGGTGCTTAGACCTGATCAAGAAATTTCCATTAAAAGTCTTTGTATTTTATTTACTGATTTAGAAGGCTCTACTAAGTTTTATAATGAAAATGGAGATGCCCTAGCTTATAAAGTTGTAAGTGAGCATTTTGATATTTTAACGCAAAATGCTTATAAGCATAATGGAGCTGTGATAAAAACAATTGGAGACGCAATTCTTGCGGTATTTCGATTTCCCCTTGATGCTTTAAATTATTCTATAGATATCCAAAAAGATTTTGAAAATTTAAAAAAGCAATATCCATCCAATACAATGAAACTCAAAGTAGGAATTCATGTCGGACCTGTAATTGCTGTAACTATGAATGAAAAATTAGACTATTTTGGAACTCATGTAAATTTAGCAGCTAGAACTCAAGCCCAAGCTCATGGTGGAGAGGTTGTACTTACAAAAGAATTTTTTTCTATCCCAGAGATTCAAAAACAAATTCAAAATGAGAAAATTCCTTATACAAAGATTTTTACAAATCTAAAAGGTTTTAATGAGGAATTTGAATTGTTTCATTTGAAAATTGTATAAAAGATTTTTATTTAGCAAAGGTTTCGTTGTTTTTGATTGTTTGGGTTAGAGAAGTCTAAAAAAGACTTCAATCTTTTGAAACACATAAGAGCTTCTCTATAGTTATTTCTTGAAAAAATACACTACAATAAAAAGGCACAGAATTCCCGTTGCAAGGAAGAGAACATTTACTCCAAATTGAACCCATACGAAACCCGCAATAGAACTTGAAAGCATAGTAAAAATTCCTTGAAAACTAGAATAAAACCCTACTGCTGTAGCTACTTCATTAGAAGAAACTGTACTTGCTATCCAAGCTTTAGAAATTCCTTCAGTGGCTGCTGCATACACTCCATAAAGAAAAAAAAGAATAAAATAACCCAATAAACTTTCATTGATAACCATTCCTATATAAACACTAGAAAAAAGAATAAGTCCTAGAATATAAGTTTTTTTGGGACCTAATTTATCTGTTAGTATCCCTAGTGGAAATCCAAAACCTGCATAAATCAAGTTATAAAAAATATATACGCCAACAACTTGTATGTCGTTTAGTCCAAAATGTTTCATTTTTAGTAATAAAAAAACATCTGAACTATTGATGAGAGCAAAACTTAAAAATCCAATTACTATAGCTTTGTATTTTTTTGTACTTTGTTTCCAGTATTTCAAAAATGAAAAAAAATGAGTAGAATCTTCTGAAGAAAAACTTTGAGATTGAAACTTATCTACTATTAGGAATGCAAGGAAAGTTGCAAGTATTCCGGGTATGAAAGCTATTAAAAAGAGTTTTTGGTATTCACTAGGAAAGTAACTTAAAAAAAGAATAGCAATCAAAGGACCAATCACTGCACCTAAC
This sequence comes from uncultured Leptospiraceae bacterium, assembly GCA_937924465.1. GTDB lineage: Bacteria > Spirochaetota > Leptospiria > Leptospirales > Leptospiraceae > CALDSP01. The sequence goes on along the minus strand of CALDSP010000322.1, from coordinate 7,581 downwards.
GTGTCCATAGATCGATGAAATCCAAAAATAGTAAATTTATTTTCTGGTGTAGACTCCATTGATAAAATTGCATCTCTTGCTCCTGTTCGAATTCCCTTTCCTAACCTATCCATAGTTCTTGCAAGAAAAATAGGAACGGCATAAGTAAAAAGCCCCATGAGAGGTTTTGAAAATGCACTTAAAGCATAACCTACTCGAACAAAAATAACTCTCTTTCCTGTTTTATCAGACAACTTTCCAAAATAGCCTTTACTAAGACTTGCGAAAGCTTCTGCTATACCTTCCAATACTCCAATATAAAAAACAGAAAAACCAATCGATTCCAAATAAATAGGTAGGATTGGATATAACATTTCACTGGCAATATCAGTAAAAAAACTAACTAGAGAAATAATCCAAACTGTCTTTGTAAGGTTCAATTTCATAATTCCATTACAAATCATTTTTGCTAAGAGTCAAAGGCGAAATTATGACTGTTCTTATAAATCTTTTATAAACACTATGAGAAATGTAATATAAGTTTGAATTAGAAATTTTCTTGCTAAACTTTCGTAAAGGGTTAATCAAGTTTCTTCAGAATTTTAACTTTTTTATAAAATTTTAGAATAAGGGGGAAGAGTATGAAAAAGTGGGTTTATCTTTTTGATGAAATTAAACAAGCAGAAGAGTACTGCGGGGGAGACTGGGATAAAGTAAGAGGCTTACTTGGTGGCAAAGGCGCAAATCTATGCGATATGAATCGAATTGGGGTTCCCGTTCCACCTGGATTTACTGTTACAACAGAAGCATGCAATGCTTATTTGCAAGCCGATAGTCATTTTGTGGAAGGCATGTGGGAACAAGAGTTGGCAGCTCTTTCTGCTTTGGAGCAAAAAACAGGTAAGCGTTTTGGAGATCCATCTAATCCTTTGCTAGTTTCTTGTCGTTCGGGTGCTAAATTTTCTATGCCGGGGATGATGGACACTGTTTTGGATATTGGACTTAACGATCAAACTGTGGAAGGACTAGCTAGACTTTCTGGTAATGAAAGGTTTGCATATGATTCTTATCGTCGCCTTATTCAAATGTTTGGGAGTGTGGTAATGGGAATTCCCGATGAGGCTTTTGAGTCTATTTTAGAAGAGGCTCGTAAAGCTGCCAATGTTACCTCTGATTCTGACTTAAGTTCCAGTGAACTAAAGAAAGTTGTAGAAAAATTTAAAAGTACATTTAAACAAAGAGCTTGGCGAGAATTTCCACAAGATCCCATCGAACAAATTCGTTTAGCAACAGAGGCCGTTTTTAAAAGTTGGAATGGAAAGCGTGCCATTGATTACCGCAATGCTGAAAAAATCCCTCATGATTTAGGAACTGCCGTCAATATTGTCACAATGGTATTTGGAAACATGGGAAATACCTCTGGCACAGGTGTAGTAACTACACGCAACATTTCAACGGGAGAGAGGGAACTCGAAGGAGACTATCTACTCAATGCACAAGGAGAAGATGTAGTCGCTGGAATTCGCATGACTAAACCCATCCAACAACTCAAACGAGAAATGCCAGAGACATATTCTGAACTCATAAATTATGCAAAAAAACTAGAGAAACATTATAAAGACGTTCAAGATATTGAATTTACAATTGAAAATGGAAAGCTTTGGTTACTTCAAACTCGTGACGCTAAACGCACTGCTCAAGCCGCTGTTCGAATTGCTGTAGAACTTGCAGAAGAATGGATTATTACAAAAGAGCAAGCCTTGCTTAGGGTTTCTCCAGAACAAATTGATTTCTTTTTACATCCTCAATTTAAAACAGAAGAAAGAAAAATTGCTGCCTCTGAAGGTAGACTTCTTGCAAAAGGACTCAATGTTTCTCCCGGAGCTGCTGTAGGAGTGATTGCTTTTGATGCAGATTTATCAGTGAAGTGGGCCGAGGAAGGAAGAAGTGTTATTATGGTTCGTCCCGAAACCAAGCCAGATGACGTCCATGGAATGCTTGCTGCTAAAGGAATTTTAACAAGTAGAGGAGGGCGTACAAGTCATGCGGCTCTCGTTGCGCGTCAGTTTGGAAAACCTGCTATTGTAGGTGCCTCTGATATTGATATAGATTTAGTAAAACGTCAGATGAAAGTAGGAGATAAGGTTTTATTAGAAGGCGAAACCATTTCGATTGATGGAAATACAGGTGAGGTTTTTGAAGGAAGCATACCAACTGTTATTCCAGATATTAAAGATCCTTATTTAATTAAACTTCTCTCTTGGGCAGATGAAATCCGTCGTTTAAGAGTTTGGGCAAATGCAGATTATCCTGTAGATGCTAAACGTGCAAGAGACAATGGAGCAGAGGGAATTGGACTTTGTAGAACAGAACACATGTTCTTTGAAACAGAAAGACTTCCTCTTGTTCAAAAAATGATCCTTGCTGAAGAAGAGGCAATTCGCCAAGAAGCACTCAACGCCTTACTACCCTATCAAAGAGAAGATTTTGCAGGACTCTTTCGAGTTATGAACGGACTTCCCGTTATTATTCGTTTGATTGATCCTCCTTTGCATGAATTTCTCCCTACTATATCTCAACTTCAAGAAGAACTAAGCGATCTGAAAATTCGCCTTTTACGAGATAGCAGGACGTTGAGTGAAGTAGATAAAATTTTAGATCAAATAAATGAAAAAACCACACTTCTTACTCAAGTAGAAGCTCTTCATGAACAAAATCCTATGCTTGGATTAAGAGGAGTTCGTTTAGGAATTCATATCTCAGCTATTACAAGAATGCAGGTGAGAGCTATTTTTGAAGCTGCATGTCAAGTTACGAAAGAAGGAGTTGTAGTTCTTCCTGAAGTTATGATTCCTTTAACTTCTCATATCAATGAACTAAAATATCAACTAGAAATCTTAGAGCAAGAAGCAAAAGAGGTAATGCAAGAAAGAGGAATTTCTATTAAGTATAAATTTGGTACTATGATTGAAATTCCAAGAGCAGCTCTCACTGCAGATCAATTAGCAGAGTATGCTCAATTTTTCTCTTTTGGAACCAATGACTTAACTCAAACAACTTTTGGAATTTCACGTGACGATGCAGAAAAAGGTTTCTTAATTGAATACTTGGAAAAAGGCATTTTAAAAGAGAATCCTTTTGGTACTATTGATGAGGATGGAGTGGGAAGTATTATGAAAATTGCTGTAGAAAAAGGGCGAAAAACTCGTTCAGACTTAGAAATTGGAATTTGTGGAGAACATGGAGGAGATCCAAAATCAGTGCATTTTTGTCACAAAATAGGACTAGACTATGTAAGTTGCTCTCCTTTTCGAGTTCCAATTGCAAGGCTTTCAGCAGCACAAATTGTTTTAAAAGAAAAAGGAGTGAAAGCAAAGTAATATGGAAACTCAAAACTTTGAAATGATCGATGCCAACGAAGCAGTAGCAAATATTGCTTATCAGGTGAGCGAAGTAATTGCTATTTACCCCATTACTCCTTCTTCTCCCATGGGGGAGTTTTCCGATGCATGGGCGGCTGAGAACCGCCCTAATATTTGGGGAACAGTTCCTACAGTAATTGAAATGCAAAGTGAGGGAGGAGCAGCAGGAGCACTCCATGGGGCACTGCAGTCTGGTTCACTGGCTACTACTTTTACAGCTTCCCAAGGTCTTTTACTTATGATTCCAAATATGCTCAAGATTGCAGGAGAGCTTACGTCATGCGTCATTCATGTAGCAGCGCGTTCTCTTGCTGCCCAAGCTCTTTCTATCTTTGGAGATCATAGTGATGTAATGGCAACTCGGCATACGGGCTTTGCTTTATTTTGCTCTGATTCAGTACAAACAGCTCAAGACTTTGCATTGATTGCCAGTGTTGCTACTTTGCGTTCAAGAATTCCATTTTTACATTTTTTTGATGGGTTTCGTACTTCTCATGAACTCATGAAGGTGGCTACAATTTCTGAAGAAGTGATTCAAAAATTTTTTCCAATTGATCTGATCTTAGAATTTAAAAATCGTCGCTTAACGCCCGATGCTCCTGTATTGAGGGGAACAGCACAAAATCCCGATGTCTATTTTCAAGGAAGAGAAACTGTAAATAATTTTTATACAAAATGTCCCACAATTGTTCAAAGCATTATGGATGAATTTGCAAAACTCACAGGAAGAGAGTATAAACTTTTTGAATACTATGGACATTCAGAAGCAGAAAGAATTATTATTTTAATGGGTTCAGGTTGTGAAACAGTTCATGAAACTATAGATCATTTATTGACGTTGGGTGAAAAAGTAGGAGTTATAAAGGTTAGACTTTATAGACCATTTAGTTTAGAACATTTCATAAAAGTTCTTCCAAAAACTGTAAAAGTAATTTCTGTTTTAGATAGAACTAAAGAACCCGGAGCAAATGGAGAACCTCTTTACTTAGATGTATCTCAAGCTCTTTATGAAGCCATGCAAAATGAGATGATTTCTAATTTACCAAAAGTTTTAGGTGGTAGATATGGACTTTCTTCAAAAGAATTTACCCCTGCTATGGTAATGGCAATTTTTGAAAACATGAAAAAGGAAAGTCCAAAAAATCATTTTACTATAGGAATTTATGATGATGTAAGTGGTACTAGCTTAGAGTTTGATCCTAATTTTTCTATAGAAAAAGAAAATGTATTTCGGGCTTTGTTTTATGGTTTGGGAGCAGATGGAACAGTTAGTGCAAATAAAAACTCCATTAAAATCATTGGAGAGAGTACAAAATTTTATGCACAAGGATATTTTGTTTATGATTCAAAAAAATCGGGCTCTACAACAATTTCTCATCTAAGATTTAGTCCAGAACAAATTCGCTCAACGTATTTGATAACTCATCCAAAATTTGTTGCTTGCCATCAAACTATATTTTTGAAAAAGTTTGATATGCTCTCTGGAATTGTAGAGGGCGGTGTATTTTTATTAAATACAAAACATTCAAAAGAACAAGTTTGGGATACATTACCCGGTATAGTACAAAGACAAATTATAGAAAAAAAGCTAAAATTTTATATTATTGATGCTTATTCAGTTGCCCAAGCCTCGGGAATGAAAAACCAAATCAATGTAGTAATGCAGGTTTGTTTTTTTGCTATCTCTGGAATCCTTCCAAAAGAGGAGGCTCTTGAAAAAATAAAAAAATATATTCAGAAAGCTTACGGAAAGAAAGGTGCAGAAATTGTACAAATGAATTTAAATGCTGTAGATAATACTTTAGCTCATCTTTATGAAGTAGATTATTCAAATTGTCACGTAACGAATTCAGTTGAAGAAATTGAGTTCCAAACTCCCAAAGAAGCTCCCGAGTATGTGAAAAATGTTTTAAGCAAAATTATATCTGGAAAAGGGGATTTTATTCCAGTTAGTTCTATGCCAGTAGATGGAACCTTTCCTACAGGAACATCTAAATGGGAAAAGAGAAATATTGCTTTGGAAGTTCCCGTTTGGGATAAAAATGTTTGCATTCAATGTGGAAAGTGTGTTTATGTTTGTCCTCATAGTGTAATTCGAATGAACTTATTTAATGACGAACAGCTTCAAAACGCCCCACAAGGTTTTGAAGTGGTAGATTCTAAGGTTCCAGAGTTTAAAGAAAAAAATTTAAAATTTAGTTTACAAGTTTCTACAGAAGACTGCACAGGTTGTGGAGTTTGTGTAGATATTTGTCCTGCTAAAAATAAATCAGAAGTTAGGCGAAAGGCTATTAACATGACCCCTATTGAAAAATTGTCACCTAACGTAAAAGAACATTGGAACTTTTTTGAAAACGTTCCTCCTATTGATAGAAATCTTTTAAAAATTACTTCTATTCGCCAACAACAATTCCAAGAACCTTTGTTTGAATTCTCGGGAGCCTGTGCTGGTTGTGGAGAAACTCCTTATTTAAAACTTTTATCTCAACTTTTTGGAGATAGACTTCTCATTGCCAATGCTACAGGTTGTTCTTCTATTTATGGAGGAAATCTTCCAACAACACCATGGACAAAAAATAGAGAAGGGAGGGGACCGGCTTGGTCTAACTCTCTTTTTGAAGACAATGCAGAGTTTGGAATGGGATTTCGAGTTTCCATTGATCAGCAAGTGAGATTTATCTCTGAATTGCTTATAAAAGTAAAAGATGTTTTAAATGAGCCAAAGCTAATAGAAGAAATTCTTTCTTCCAAACAAGAAGATGAAGCAGAAATTTTTGAACAAAGAAGAAGAGTTTCTGAACTTAAGAAAATACTCAATCATTTATTGAATTCTTCTATAAATGGAGTTCGTGAAAAACTTCAAATTCTTTTAGAACAAGCAGATTATTTTGTAAAGAAAAGTGTTTGGATTGTAGGAGGAGATGGTTGGGCTTACGATATTGGTTACGGTGGGTTAGATCATGTTTTAGCAAGTGGTCGAAATGTAAATTTATTAGTTTTAGATACAGAGGTGTATTCGAATACAGGAGGACAAATGTCTAAATCTACCCCAAGAGCAGCAGTTGCGAAGTTTGCATCAGGTGGAAAGCCAGCTCGTAAAAAAGACTTAGGACTCATTGCAATGAGTTATGGAAATGTATATGTTGCCAGTGTTGCAATGGGAGCCAAAGATGAACACACACTCAAAGCTTTCTTAGAAGCTGAGTCCTATGAAGGACCTTCTTTGATCATTGCTTATAGCCATTGTATAGCCCATGGAATTGATATGAGTAAAGGAATGCAACACCAAAAAGCGGCTGTAGAGTCTGGGCAATGGCTGTTGTACAGATACGATCCTCGTAAAAAAGAAAATGGAGAAAATCCACTTTCTTTAGATTCTCAACACCCCAAAATCCCTGTAGCAAAATATTTAGAAATGGAAAACCGTTTCAAAATGCTTGTAGTAAGTAAACCCCAACAAGCTAAAAAACTCTTTAAAATGGCTCAAGAAGATGTAGACACTCGTTTTCAATATTATGAATTTTTATCTGGAAGAGATAAGGAGAAACAAAATGAATCTTAAAACAAAGTATTTAGGCTTAGAATTAAAAAATCCTTTAGTAGCTTCTTCTTCTCCTTTGTCCTATGACTTGGACGATATGAAAAGAATGGAAGACAAAGGGATTGCGGCAATAGTTTTATATTCTCTTTTTGAAGAACAGTTGATACAACAGAAGTTTGAATTGCATCACCACCTAACGTATGGAACTCATAGTTACGCAGAGGCTCTTACATATTTTCCAGAACCAGAAAATTTTCAAACAGGGCCCGATGGTTATTTAGAACACATACGAAAAGCAAAAGAAAGTCTTTCTATTCCCATAATTGCAAGTATTAACGGAAATACACCCGGAAGTTGGACTGAGTTTGCAAAACTCATGCAAGAGGCGGGGGCAGACGCGGTAGAATTAAACATTTACAATGTTCCAACTGATATGTTTGTTTCTAGTTCTCAATTAGAAGAAAGTTATTTAGAAATTGTAAGAGAAGTCAAATCGGAGGTGAGCATTCCAGTTGCACTCAAACTGAGTCCTTTTTTTACTAATATGGCTTATATGGCAAGAAAGTTTGATGATATGAATGTAAGTGCTCTAGTGTTGTTTAATCGGTTTTATCAACCTGATTTGGATTTGGAGCATTT
>CALDSP010000321.1 GCA_937924465.1 uncultured Leptospiraceae bacterium | reverse complement strand
AATGCTATAAAAAATCTTGAGTCTAAACAATCAAACTTTATGGAAATTTCTAATTTTGGAGAAGAGGAAATTTTTAGTCACTTTTGTTAGTGTATTATGACATAAATAAATTATTATAAGTAAAAAAACTTGAGATTCCTTTAAATAAAAGGAATAAAGATTGAAAAAAATACTTGAAAAAAATACTATAATATTTTATTGTTTCACATAGAAAAAGAAAAAAACATAAAAAATACAATTCTTCTCCATAAGATGAATTCTATCAATGAATTATAGTTAAACAAGGAAAAGTCTTAGATGAGAATTGATAAACCCAGTTTTGAAGATGATTTGCTGCTATACATCAAAGCTAAAGCAAAGATCATCAAGGTAGTCACCTCAGAAATCCTAAGAGTCCAAGGTGCAGTCAATGAAGTTGCCAAGGAATTGGGGGTGGAATGGTACTATTGGAATTGCATTGAGGGACTAAAGAAATGGAATCCGGAAAAAACAAATTTTGAAATAGAAGAGGAAGAAAGAAACGAAAGCTCCCTACTTGAACTCATGGAAGAGAGATATTCTAATGGAATTTTCATTTTAGAAGATTTCCTTGCAAAAAGCTACAATTCCGGATGTGATCCAAATCTAATTCAAAGGTTAAAAAATTTCTCAAGACTATCCACACACAAAGCACTTGTAATTACTCAATCAATCAATTTTTTACCAAAAGAGTTAGAAAAAGAAATTTCTGTTCTTGATCTCGACCTTCCATCTAAAGCAGACTTGAGAGTTATCTTAGAAAATGTTTGTGATGATTTAAAAGTCGAAGTACCTAAGGAAAATTCTGATGAGGAAAATCGCATTTTAGAATCTGCTCTTGGGCTAACCATCATGGAAGCAGAACTCGCTTTTCGGAAAGCAATCCAAATCCATAAAAAAATATCAGAAGCAAGTATTTCGGAGATAGTTTCTGAAAAAGAAGCTATCATTCGAAAAAGTGGATTTTTGGAATACTACCATCCTGAAGAAGATATGAAGTCTGTAGGGGGATTGGATGTACTCAAAGAGTGGTTACAAAAAAGAGGCAAAGCCTTTGGACTAGGTGCCAAAGACTATGGACTCGATACCCCACGTGGTGTACTGCTTCTCGGAATTCCCGGAACAGGGAAAAGTTTATCTGCTAAAGCCATTGCTAACACTTGGAAGTTTCCTCTCTTACGCTTGGATATAGGTAAGGTTTATGCTGGAATAGTTGGTGCTTCTGAAGAAAATATTCGTGGAGCTTTAAAGTTAGCAGAGGCAATAGCTCCTTGTGTGCTTTGGATAGATGAAATTGAAAAAGGTCTCTCTGGAGTCCAAAGTTCGGGTGCTACCGATGGGGGAACTTCTTCTAGAGTTCTTGGAACTTTTTTGACTTGGATGCAGGAAAAGAAAAAGCCTGTTTTTGTAGTAGCTACGGCTAATGATGTGAGTCAGCTTCCACCAGAGCTTTTAAGAAAGGGACGTGTAGATGAAATTTTCTTTGTAGATTTACCTACACAGAATGCAAGGAAAGAAATTCTTTCTATTGTTTTATCAAAGAAAAAGCGAAAACCCGAAAAATTTGATTTAGAAAAACTAGCCAAAGAGTCCAAAGGTTTCTCGGGGGCAGAACTAGAAGAGGCAGTCAAAGAAGCCATGTTTACTGCTTTTGATGAAGGGGAAGAATTGAGAGATGAACACATTCTGTCTGCTATTAAAAGAACTTTTCCCCTTTCTCGCACAATGGGAGATACCATTGAGAATTTACGAAAATGGGCAAAGGCAAAAGCAGTGAATGCATCTTCCGAAGAAGCAGAGGCCCTGGATATAGGAGCAGCTGAATCCGTCCCAAAACTCAAACAAGAAATAGCAAATCCTTTTATCAAATAAAGCCATGTCTTTGCATTATTACAATCGTTTAGAAGGAGGGAATTTAGAAGCAGCAAGAAAATTAAAAGAGAATACGTTTAATTCCCTCACTCCTTTTTATCAGTATTTGGATATAGCAATCAAAAGTCTAAAAAGTAAACAAGACATTCAAGTAGGTTGGACTGTTTTAGATAAAGAAAAAGTGCAACTTGTTCTTCAATCAAAAATCTACCGAAAAGAATACAAAACTGAAATTCGTATAAAACAAGAAACAGAATGGTTTTTCACAAAAGATTTACCTAACGAACCAAACTTTAAAGAACCTGCAAAATGGAAAGAAGGAAAAAAGAAATTTACAATAACTCCAGAAGATATTGATAGAACAACCAATCCTATCAGAATACGCATAAGGGATTTTTCTTTTCCAGAGAACCAAGAAGAAATCCAACTTAACTGGGATTTTGATGATTTTGTAATATTAAATCCAGAATTAAAATCTGGCAAAATTGAAACAATAAAAATCAATGGTGAAGAAGTAGATTTTAAAGAACATGATAAATCTCTTTCTATTTATGCAAAACTCGATCCATCTTCAGGAATATATTTAAATGGGAAACCTATCTCTTTTGAGATCATTTCAGACAACTACACAAAAAATAAAGAAGAGAAAATTTTAGAAGAAAATTTAAAAGAATGTTATTTTCTTTGCGATACACCTATTTCTAAACCTTATGTGAAAGAAATTAATCAGTTTGATTTTTTTCGTCAATACAAAATCAATCCAGAGGAAATTAGAGAAAAAACTTCTAATTCTTCTTTTAAGTATCAACGTATTGATGATGCAGAAAGATTGATATTCTATGTCGAAAATCCAAGTCAATATAAAGATAAATATTTTATTTATAAAGAGCTTATCTTTAAAGCTAAAATCTTAACACCAGATCCAAAAGAAAAATTTCATATTCGTATTTTTGAGTTAGAAGAAAATGCAAACGATGATCCTTATTCCCGTTCTTCTGTAGACTACTTTTTTGATAGTGATATAGAAATAAAGGCAGAGGGAGTGCGAGAACCCTATCAGATTGGATATCGAAACCAAGAAGAAAGTATCATTTCCTTAAAACAAAAAGAAAAAGATGTGCTACCACCTCGTGACTCCAAAACTTTAAGTGTTTCTGTAAGCACCTATCAACTTGAAAAACAAAAAGAGGCAATTTTCAATCTTCAAAATAAACCCATTCAAGAACAAAAAAAGATCATTCAATTGTTTGAGCCAAGGAATAAAGTAAATTGGAGTTTTAATAGTGTTGAACAATCCATTCAGAACTGGTATGTGTTAAAAGATTTCAATCGAAAAGGTTGCAAGGAGCAAAGAGAGTTTATTCAGAAAGCTCTTGCCACTCCCGATTTTGCTATTTTAGAAGGGCCTCCAGGCTCCGGTAAAACCACAGTGATTTTAGAACTTATATGTCAGTTGGTGTCTAATAAAAAACGTGTGCTTCTTTCTGGTTCCACTCATGTGGCTATTGACAATGTACTTGAGAGACTCAAAGAAAAAGGTCTCATGGATGAATTGTGTATTCTGCCCATCCGAATAGGAAATGAAGATGTGGTTTCCGATTCTATCCAAGAATATAGATTAGAAAAACAAATAGAAACTCATAAGGTGCCTGAAAGACTTTTATTAGAGTCTTCTAATTTAGTTTGTGGAACAACTATTGGGATCTTAAAATATCCCGAGTTTAGTGAACAAAAAGCAGAAGAAGTTCCTATTACACCCATTTTTGATTATTTAATTATTGACGAATGTAGTAAGACCACGTTCCAAGAATTTTTAGTCCCTGCTATATTTGCAAAAAAATGGATTTTAGTAGGAGATGTTCAACAACTTTCGCCCTTTGCCGATAGAGAGCAAATAGTTTCCAATTTACGAGAATTGGTTTTAGGTAGTCAGAAATCCCCTGAATCAGTTCAAAAACTGCCCAAATCATTACAAGATGTTTGTTATAAGTTGTATCTTGTCTCTCAATATTCTAATTACAAAAAGTCTCCTTTACCAATGGCTTTTGTAGTAGAAGATAATTTTTTTTCTGATTTAAAAAAAGAATATCAATTACGGAAGACAGAAAACAAACAAGAGTTTATCCAAAAATTAAAATTTGGATTTTGGGAATTCAATCAAAATATTTCTCTTGAAGAAGTTTTTGAGACAAATATATTTTTTATTCCACGCTCTAAAATTGAGAATGCCTTAAATTATTTACCAGAGTATTTTTTTGTTTTTGGTTATCCGGAGTGGTTACAGACTTCTCATTATTTTCGACACAGAAGACTTTATGAAAAAGAAAAGTATTGCTTTTCCATCCAAGAAAAAGGTAGAAAGATTCAAGATTTTGAAAAGATTTATGACACAATTGAAAGGCAAATGCGAGAGAGAGACTGGGCAGAAGAAATGTGCTGGCGCTTGGTAAGAGATTTCGAGTTGAGAAAAAAAGAACAAGAATTTAGATTTAGAAAAGAGATGGAGATTTTGTATCCAATGTCGGAAAAACAAGCGAAAAGTCGAATCACAACTATTAGAAATATTGCACTTCCTTCTATTTTAGAGGGGATTCAAAAAGGAATTAAAGGAAAATATAACCAAGAGCAAACTACAATTACAGAAGGATTCAAAAAAGAGGAACTGGAGCCACGTTATGTGAAATTAAAATACCAATATAGAATGCACTCTGAAATAGCAGAGTTTCCTAGAAAAGCCTTTTATGAGAATAAAGCCTTAGAGACAGATTCTCTTGTTGATAAAGCCAGAGAATGGAGTTATAATCGTTACAAGACAAGGAAGATCTGGATTGATATAAATGGCGAAACAAATCACAATCGAAATGAAAAAGAAGCAGAAACCATGATAGAAGAAATAAAAAACTTTGTGGAATGGTGTAAGAACGAAGAACATCCAGATCCTTTAGATAAAGATAAAAAATGGAAAATTGCAGCCTTAACATTCTATAAAGGACAAGAAAATCTCATTCGAGAAAAATTGCGAGACTACTGTAATCAACCTAACAAACAAAGTCAATTTTCTAAAGAAAATGCAAAGATATTTTTATATACTGTGGATAAATTCCAAGGACAAGAAGCAGATATTGTTTTTTTGTCTATGGTGCAGACCGAAAGAGATGGATTTTTGGATAGTCCCAATCGCTTAAATGTTTCAATTACAAGAGCTAGATACCAATTAGTTATTTTGGGAAAATATCAATATTTTTTTGAAAAATCAAGATCCGATGAACTAAAGAATTTAGCTAGTTCTTTTTAAAATTTCAAAATACGTCGAGAATAAAAGGAGGAAGTTTATTTCATGAAAGCAGAGTTTTCTAAAAAGATAAATATAAGCAAATTCTCAGCTTATGCAGTTTTGAGCATTGAAAGAGAACGTTTAGATATTAAAAAATACCTCAGTAATCCAAATAATACAAATGTCAATCGGTATTTGCAAAGTATCGATGTTCTAAATTCCAGAAATGAACTCACTTCCAAGGGACAGAGATTAATTGATCAAGGGACTCTTTTTCAAGAGGAAGAAGGCAAGTATGCATTCTGGGTAACGGAAGATGATCCTTTTCTGAAGTCTAAAATTATATATCTTCGTAGAGATCGGTATTCTAGCGAGGATAAAAATAAAGAAATCAAAAAAAATTCAAATTTCCATGGTGAACATAACGTTATTATAAAAGATAAAGATGGGAAACAAGAAGTGAAAACAATCGAGCTTATAGAAATGATGGACTACAGTTCGGAAATTCAAAAGAGCGAACTTGACTTAGTTTGGGAGTTCGATATAAAAACGCATCAAACCTTTCCTGTCAGCACAACTTATTTTTTTAAAGGAAATCTGATTGATATTGATGAACGAGGGAAAAAAGAATCTTTAAAAGATGAGATCAAAGATCTGAATCAATATAAATTTGATTATAAATTATCTCTAAATGAGTTCCGAAACATATTCATAAAAAACGGAATGGATTGGGATGAAAAACTCTCTCGCATGAAAATTGAATTTTCAGAGCAATTGCATTCTGAAAAAGAGTGGGAGAGTTTTGAAATTGAAGAACTAGAGCTGAAACAAAAAGATTTTGGAAAAGGCTTATTTGAAAAGGCAATTCTTTTTCAAATTCCTATCATGCCTAAAAAGGAAAGTGCAACACAATGGAGAAATTATTTACTAAATCAATACCTCAAAAGGAATTATAGAACAGAGGAGGAGTTTGATTCTTATGTTAAAGAACTAAACCAAAAAGAGGCTTTTGTTTTATCTAGTTTGGAGAGTCCTAAAAATACTGAGTACATCCAAATTTTAAAACCCCAAAGATACGAAAAGTCGGATGCATACTATCATCTTACTTCTACAATGGACTTGAATCCATTTAAAAAAATAACGAAGCCGTATTCCTCATTTTCTATAAAGTCGAAAGAAGAATATTCTATGCGGGAAATATTCGAAAAACTGCACTCACCAAATAAAGTAATAAAAAAGACAATCATATCAGATAGATATATTGGACAAAAAATTCAATACTTATTTGCTGTGTTGAAAGTATATTTTGAAACTTTAGAAAAGGCAAATGCAACTGTGTTTACAATTGCTGAAAAAAGTCCCAAACAAATTACTTTACCTCATTCCATTAAGATTCAACCAATGGAAAAGAAAAATGATACTCACGATCGTGTAATTGTTTTGCAGTATACAGATAATACTAACGATATTTGGAAACTTACCAGTGGATTTGATTTACTGGAATTTGATAAAAAAACTGAAATCGACCCGGATAAAAAGTCAAATACAAGAGCGTGTACTTTTATAAAAGTACGTGAACAGGACATTGAAAATTACATACGAGAGGAATTTTGATGAGTGAACGAATTGAAAATATAAAATTAGAACACGAAATAGATTACTCAGAGAGAGTGCTAAATTATATCATAGAAAAAGATGAATCTAACTTAGAACTCTCCTACAACTGTTTTAGCTTTGAAAACACTCACTCTCGAATTATAGAAGCACTAAACCAAGCAAAAGAAACTGTCTCTATTCAGTCCAATCTTGTATCTGACTCTAAAATATTACAAACTTTGCTTAGTTTAGAGCAAAAGGGCGTAAGAATTTATATACTGCTAAATGAATTAGAACCATCCTCATCCTTAGTCTCTGCTTTACAAAAGAAAGCCATCATTCGACTTAAAGTAGATTTACCCGGAAGTATTGTACTCATAGATTCCAATACATCAAATGCTCAAGGTTTTATTTATTCTCACCATTTAGAAGAAAAGGAGTTAGAAAAAGGATTATACCCTTGTTTGAAATTAGAGAAAGAACAAATAGAAGATGTTTACTTTCTTTTCTCTCATTACTTTTGGAATGAAGCGACTCAAGAAATTATTTCAGGAGATGCTCCAAAAAAGGTACTAGAATCTCCTTTTGGAGAAATTCCTCTTACTAAAAGCTATCATTCCAAGTCAGGTATTGAAGATATCCTATCTAACTTAACTCACTCTAAAGTTAGTCTTTTTTCTCTGAGAAAAGATTTTTGGAAGGATTCAAATCTTTGGGAAGACAACACAATTCTTTTAACAAATAATTTTTTTGATCCTGAACTCTTAAAGAAAATATCTCAAAATAATGAGATTTTTTTAAGAGAAGAGCCAAACTTATTGCAATTTATTCTGGGAGAAGAAAGTTATTTTTTTCCAACCTCAAAATCTGATTTTCAGTATGCAATTTCTTTAACAGATAGACAAACTAAAGAGCTTTCCAATTACATGAAAAATTATAACTACAGAGTACACAATTACAAACAATACCAAGATATAAAAAATAAATTTACTTTTGTAGGTGAAAAAACAGAACGAGAAATCTCACAAGAAAAACAAGAAACTTTTGAAGATACTGTTTCTTTAAACACACTCTTAAAAATCAAAGAGCAAAACCAAGATACCTTAGAAAAAATTATCGAAGAAGGGAAGTCCCAAGAAAAATTATCT
>CALDSP010000320.1 GCA_937924465.1 uncultured Leptospiraceae bacterium | reverse complement strand
AAATCGTTCTTTGGGAATTGGAGAAATTATACAAAGAAATAAAAACTTTTTAACTATAGTTTTCCATTCATCAAAAAATGTTTTGCAAATTCCAAAAGACTATCCATCCTTAAAATACTTAGATTTTGATATATCTGCTTTAAGAAATGAAGAGCTTCGAACCAATGAAATGAAACTTTCTCTTATGGCTCTTGAATTAAAACTTGCCCATTCCTTTGATAAACTTTCTTCACTTTCTAATTCTAGAACCCGACTTCTTCCTCATCAAATTGAATCTACTTATATAGTCGTAAATAGCTTGAATCCCAGATTTATTTTAGCCGATGAAGTAGGTCTTGGAAAAACGATTGAAGCGGCTCTTATTATGAAAGAGCTTATGTTTCGGAATGGATATAAAAAAGTTTTGATTGTGGCTCCTTCTCCACTTTTGTTACAATGGAAGTCTGAACTTAAGAACAAATTTAATGAAGATTTCACAATTATAAAGAGAAAAAATTTTCTAGAAAACAATAATTTATACTGGCAGAAGTTTGATAAGTTAATTACCTCTATAGATTTTATAAAAAATACACGTTACGCGGAAGAAGTATTAAAAAAAAAATGGGATATAGTGATTTTTGATGAAGCTCATAGGCTTAGAAGGGATTACTCTAAGATTACAAGGGCTTATATATTTGCTGAAAAAATTGCTAAAAAATGTGAATGTCTTTTACTTCTTACAGCAACTCCTTTTCGAGGAAAGTTAGAGGAATTGTATTATCTCACTCATTTGGTTGATCCGAATCTTTTAGGGAGTTATCATACTTTTGTAAATGATTATGTTTTAGGAAATAAGTCCGATTTAAAAGAAAAAATTAGTAGAGTTTTGTTAAGAAGACGAAAAGTTGAGGTAGGGGGATTTACAAAACGTTTTGCCAAAACTGTGAAAATTGAGCTTTCTGAACAAGAAAGAATTTTTTACAATGAAACTACCGAATACGTTAAGCGCGAGTACAACTTAGCTATGCGTACTCAAAACAGAGCCATAGGTTTTGTGATGATTGTTTTTCAAAAACTTTTGGATTCTTCTGTTTTTGCTTTGCTTAGTGCGTTACGTAAAAGGAAATTTCTTTTAGAAAATAGACTTCATCGTTTTACAAAACAACCAATCGACTTGGAAGATTGGGATTTAGATGAAACAGAAGAAGTGGAAGAATTTATAGGTGAATTAGAAGATTCAGCATACCAAGACTTAGCCAATATCAAAAGAGAACTTCTTACTTTAAATAGACTCATTCATATTGGAAATCAAATTAAAGAAGATCGAAAAACTCAAAAACTAAAAGAAACCTTACAAAAACTCAAAAAAGAAGGTAATAAAAAATTTATTATATTCACTCAATTTCGCTCAACGCAGGATTATCTTTATTCTATTTTATCCCAAGATTTTTCTATTTCTATGTTTCATGGTTCTTTGACTATGGAGCAAAAAGAAGAAGCTATTTTAGAGTTTAAAAATCAAACCGAAATTCTAATTTCCACAGAGGCTGGAGGAGAGGGGAGAAATCTTCAATTTGCGAACATATTATTTAATTATGATCTCCCTTGGAGTCCTTTAAAAATTGAACAGAGGATTGGAAGAATCCATCGTTTTGGACAAAAAGAAAATGTTTATATTTTTAATTTTGCAAGTAAGGATACTGTAGCAGAGAGAATTTTGGAAGTGCTCACAAATAAAATCAAACTTTTTGAAGAATCCATTGGGGCATCTGACGCACTACTTGGAACTATAGAACATGAATTGGACTTTAATTCTAGTTTTATGAAATTTATTACTGGAACAAAAACCAAAGAAGAACTAGAGGCAGAGCTAGATTTACGAATTAAAGTAGCAGAGCAAGGATTTCAAAAATTAGAAAATTTAGTGACTCCAAAATTATTAGATTTTAATTTACAAGATTATTATAAACACACTTTTCAAGAACGAGAGTTTAATAATTCTCATTTGGAAGAATTTTTTTTACTTTTCAATCAATATTTTCCAAAAGAATTGGAAGTGAAAATTTCTCCTTATCAAAATAAAATTTATAAAATTCAAATTGGACAAGAATGTAAGCTTGCTACTTTTGACTCTGAACTTGCACTTCAAAATGAATCTTTAGAATTTTTGGCTTTTGGGCATCCTTTAATAGAAAAATCAATCAATTATTTTTTAACAAATAAGTTGGGATATTCTGTAAAATTTATTTCTAATCAATTTTTTTATAAGCAAGCAATTTTTATATTCTTGGTTACTTTTGAATTTAAATTAAAAAGAATAGAGCTATTTTATTATAATTATAATTTTGAAGATAAATCTATAATTAAATATAAAAAAATTCCAAGTATATTAGAAAACTATAATACTTTAGGTGTTATTGAAGAGTATCCTTTCATTGAATTAGAAAATGCATTATTAAACATTATTCCAAAACTAAACGAAGATGTTCAGGTCAGAAAAAGGGACTTAGAAGTTCAAACAGAACAACTTTTTTTATCTGAAGAGTATAAAATCAAACTTATGAATCAAAAAACAATTCGTCACTTAAAAGAAAAACTAGATCGCCAAGAAGCAAATGCAAGATGGGAGCCTAAACCAGAAAAAAAAGCGGCTGTGAATCGTACAAAAAATGAAATTCAAAAAGCGAATGAAGAATTTTATAGAGAAATGAACAAAATTCAAAAAGAAAGAAATATCCGAACCAAGTACACTCTTTTTCAAGTTTATTTTGGAAGTGGAATTGCAAATTCTCAATGAAGACTCAACATAAAAAAAAATCTGCACTTAAAAAAGAAGAAATTATTTTAGGGATTGACCCCGGCACACATAGAATTGGATATGCAGTTTTAAAAATGGATTTTCAAAAGCAGTTTAAGTTACTAGACTATGGAACAAAAGAATTAAAGAGTAAATCAGATCTAAAAGAGTCTCTTTTTTTTGTTCAGAAATCTATAAAAGCCTTATTAAAAAAGTACAAACCAAATTTTGCCTGTATAGAGGAATTGTTTTTTTATAAAAATTTAAAAACAGTAGTTCCAGTTTTAGAGGCAAGAGGGGTTATTTTGTTAACACTTTACGAAAAAAATATTCCTGTAATCGAATTGACTGCAACCCAAATTAAAAAAGGAATCTCAGGAAGTGGGAGGGCTAATAAATTACAAGTGAAAAGAGCAATAGAACTTATACTAAATTTACCTAAACTAAAAGGTTTGGACGATTCTTGGGATGCTATAGCCATAGCTTTTGTTGGAGCTAAATTTTATGCTTGGTCTAATGTAGGCTTTTTTGAAACGGTTATAAATGAGAAACAAGGTTCAAGGAAGATAGTATGAAAATTGGAATTTGTGGAGGAACGGGTATTATTGGTAAATTTCTTGTTCAAGAGCTAATCCAAAAAGGCCATGAAGTAACAATTTTTACAAGGCGAAAAGATATTCTTTTAGAGTTTTCTCATTTTGTTTCCTCTATCTCGGAGATGTCTTCTCAAACAAATCAATCTAAAGAATCACAAGACTTACAAAAATTTGGTACAATTGAGATTGTGCCAAACTCTCCTCCAAATGCAGAAGAAATTTCTGGGTTAGATGGAGTTATAAGTTTGGTGGGAGAATCCATTTTAGGTGCACGTTGGAGTGAACAACATAAACGTAATTTACGAGAATCCAGAGTAGAATATACCAAAAAATTAGTTGCAAGTATTGAAAAAACAAATTTTAAACCAAAATTTTTCTTTTCAGCTTCTGCTATTGGATACTATGGAATGTGGGAAGATGGAGCTTTGGAATTTTCTGAGGATTCTTCTAGTGGAAAGGATTTTTTAGCAAATCTTTGTGTTGACTGGGAAAAAGAAGCTTTAGCTGCCTCTCCACTGTGTAGAGTCATTATAGGAAGAATTGGAGTGGTTCTTACTACAAAGGGGGGAGCCTTGGCGCAAATGTTACCTGCTTTCAAAGCTTTTGTAGGGGGTCAAGTTGCCAGTGGAAAGCAAATCATGAGTTGGATTCATATTAAAGATATTGCAAGAGCTATACTTTTTTTGATAGAAAATTCAGAGATGAAAGGTGTATTTAATCTTACAGCACCCAACCCTGTAAACAATGCAGAATTCTCTAAAACTCTTGCAAGTGTTTTGAAGAGACCTTGTATATTTCAAGTTCCAGCTTTTGCCTTAGGGCTTCTTTATGGAATGGGAGCTGAAGTAGTGGTTAAAGGACAAAAAGTAATTCCAAAAAAACTCATTGGTTCAAATTTTTCTTTTTTATTTCCAAATTTGAAAGATGCTTTAGAAAATTTACTTCAAAATAAAATTTAGCAAAGAGTGAATAACTTTACTGTTATTTACTCAAAACAAAGTTTATAATTTTTTGAATTCCTTCCTGAAATTCTTCCTTCTCTAAAAGCAGTGAAACAACAATCCATTTCTTTTCTGAAAATCCAAATAAGTTTCCAGTATGAACAAGAACATTATGGGCATGAAGCAATTCAAAAGCAAACTCTTGCTCTTCCAGTTTCATTGGAATTTGAATAGGAACATACCAACCACCCAAAGGAAAATGTACAAAAAAAGACTCTGAATTTTGTTTTTTTAAATATTCTAAATTTTCTAGAATTCTTTTAGAAATTAAATTTTTAATGATTTGTTTATATGTAA
>CALDSP010000319.1 GCA_937924465.1 uncultured Leptospiraceae bacterium | reverse complement strand
ATTTAAAAAAAGTTTAAACTTAAACCCCCTTCTCTATAAGAGGATTGTATTTTTTAGCTAGATTTTGAAATTGGAATTAAATGAGCCAAGATTCATTAAAACACACAGAGCTAAAATGGAACCCCGATGGAGTTCACTTTCTAGGTCCCGAGGAGTCCAAATTTCGTAGAAATCTCTTAAACATTTTCTATGATTTTTTTTCTAAGAAAGGTTTTCAAGAGGTCTTTCTTCCTAGTTTTGATTTCTCTGCTAGTTTTGAACATCATGTAATGAGTTCAGAAAGGCAGAGAATACTCAAAGCGCGGGATATACAAGGGGTAGAACTTTCTCCTAGTTTAGATTTGACTGTGCAAATGGTAAAAGGACTTGCCGGTTACGCCTCTGAAATAAAAGCAAGTAGTAAGGTTTTTTATTTTGGAAGAATTTTTCGAGATAAACCAAAGGGAGATGGTTCAAGAAGAGAAACCTTGCAATTTGGAGCTGAAATTCTTGGACATTCTAATGGAAATACATTCAAATTACTTTTAAGTTTAATTCATTCTCTGCTTTTAGAAATTCAGTTTTCTCATAGAGTTACTGTTGTTTTAGGAAATATGAAAGTAATTCAAAAAATTTTAGACTTATTTCAGTTGAGTGAAATTGAGTCTGAAAAGTTTTTAGAATTTTTATATACCAAAAACCTTTCTTTTATTTATCAATTTTTACAAAGAAAAAAATTAGAATCTTTTTATCCATTTGTAGAAAAATTGTCGCTCAACGTAAACGATTCTGATGATTTATTGAGACTTATAGAAACCTTTAATTATGAATACAAGCTAGGATTGGAAGATTGTTTAGATGAAACTATTGATATATTCTCTTATTCTAAAAAAAATTTACCTAAGATTGACTTGTGTTTAGACTATTCCTTAGTAAGGGACATTGATTATTATACAGGATTTTTATTTTATGGTTTTGCAGGTAAACAGTCCAATCCATTTGTGATGGGAGGAGCTTATGATAATTTATTTGAAAGATTTTCAACAAGTAAAAAAAATGCCTGTGGTCTTGCATTTCAAATTGATTCATTAGAAGAGTTACTTAAAGAATAGGAGATTTTTATGCCAGCAGAGTTGGTTGTAGGTGCCCAGTGGGGGGATGAAGGAAAAGCAAAAATTATTGATTATTTAAGTAAGAATACAGACATAATAGTTCGTTACCAAGGTGGAGCAAATGCAGGTCATACAGTCGTGGTGGATGGAAAAAAATATGTATTTCATTTAGTTCCTTCTGGAGTGATTTATCCAAATACAATTTGTGTAATTGGAAATGGAGTGGTTTTAGATCCTTTCTTTTTTTTACAAGAATGTGATGCTCTCAACTCTCAAGGATTTGATGTATTTAATAAAATTTTAATTAGTGATGCTTGTCATATTCTTCTTCCTTTTCATCAAAAAATAGATTCTTTAATTGAAATGAGTTCTGCTCCAAATCAAAAAATAGGAACCACAAAAAGAGGAATTGGAATTTGTTATGCAGACAAAATGATGCGTACTGGCCTTCGTGCAGGAGATTTGCTAGATAAACAGCTTCTAGAAGAAAAACTCAAAGGGATAGTTGAGCGAAAAAATGAAATCTTAGTTAAGTTATACAATACAGACACTATTGACTATAAAGAACTTTATGAAAGACTTCACAATTTTGCAGAGAGAGTAGGTCATTTAATTACAAATACTTCTTACTATTTAAACCAAGAGCTTAAAAAAGGAAAGCATGTTTTACTAGAGGGTGCACAAGGTACATGTTTGGATATTGACTTTGGAACTTATCCTTATGTAACCTCATCGAATTCTACAACAGGAGGTTCAATCTCGGGCACTGGAATTAGCTATTATTATTTAAAAAGAGTTTATGGGATTAGCAAGGCATATGCAACTCGTGTAGGAGAAGGTCCATTTCCTACAGAACTTTTTGGAGAAGAAGGAGAAAAAATTCGTTCTCTTGGCCAAGAATATGGAGCTACAACAGGTAGACCTCGTCGTTGTGGTTGGTTTGATGTAGAAGTAATACGTCATGCGTCAAGGGTGAATGGACTTACCGATTTAGTTCTAACTAAAATAGATATTCTTTCTAATTTGGATTTTATTCCAGTAGGAGTTGGATATGAATTAAATGGCAAGAAGTTAGATTATTTCCCTTCTCAAAACTTGGAGAAAGTCAAAGTTATTTATGAAGAATTGGAAGGATGGAAAGAAAATATTTGTGGAATCAATAAATTTGAAGACTTACCCTTAAATTGTCAAAAATTTATACAATTTTTAGAATCTAAAGTTGAGGTTCCCATTTCTGTAATTTCTACAGGACCAGATAGAATTCATACAATTGTTCGGAATGTGGACGTTGAGTGAAAAATTTTCTTGTTAAGTTTGTGAAATTGAAAGTAAGTTTAGAGAAAATTTTTTTCATAATAATTTATATCTTGCTCTCTATATTTACATGCTTTCTTATTGATTGCAAAGCTCGGCAAACGAAAAAATATCTCAATATAGAAATTTATGATTGGCATGGCAAGAAACATAAACTGAAAGATTATAACGGTAAACTAGTAGTCTTGGAATTTTGGGCAAGTTGGTGTGAACCATGCAAGAAAGCCGCTCCTATTGTAGACAAGGTCCGCCTGCATACTCAAAAACAAAACGTCATCTTCTTAGGTGTAAATACAGATCACAATAAAACCTTAGCAGAGATCAAACAAACTGCTAAGTTTTTTGGAATGAAATATATAAGTTTACTTGATCCTACTATGGAACTTACAGATTCTTTAGAGGTAGAAGGGCTCCCAGCTCTTATAATTCTTGACTCAAAAGGAAATGTAATTCATAAACAATATGGGGTTCTCTCTTCTGATTTTTATAAGCTAGTCAATCTCATTACAATCAACGACAAATAAAATTTTATATTTAACACCGTTTAATAAATTTGATTGACAAATTTTACCATAAAAATTAAAGTAAAATCTAAGGTTTTGAGTTTCAAGTAAGCTTTCAAATGTCTCAAAACTTAAAATTGATATTTTTTAATGGAGAGAACTATGAAAACCAAAATTCTAGATGCAGTGATTATTGGAACAGGTTTTGCTGGGCTTTGTGCTGCAATTCACTTACAAAAACGAAAGAAAACTTTTCAAATGATTGAAAAAGAGGCTGGAGTAGGAGGGGTTTGGCGAGTAAATACTTACCCCGGAGCACAGTGTGACGTGCCTTCTCATTTGTATTCTTTTTCTTTTGAACCTAAGCCAGATTGGTCCAGAACTTTTGGACTTCAAAGTGAAATTTTGGAGTATCTAGAACACTGTGAAAAAAAATACAATCTTACTCCTCATATTCTTTTTAATACTGCTGTAAACAAAGCAAATTGGTTAGATGAAATGGCTCTTTGGAAAGTAGAAACGAATCAAGGAGATATTTTTTATTCAAAGACTCTCTTTTTAGCATCGGGGGGCTTGAGTCAAATTTCTATGCCCGATATAAAAGGAATAGAAAGTTTTGAAGGAAAATTATTTCATTCAGCACAATGGGATCATTCTGTATCTTTAAGAAATAAGAAAGTAGGAGTGATTGGATCGGCTGCCTCCGCAATTCAAATCATTCCAGCTATTGCACCTATTGTAAACCATTTAACAGTATTTCAGAGAACTCCTTCTTGGATTGTTCCTAAAGATGATAGAGCTTATACTGAATTAGAAAAAACATTGTTTACTCTTTTTCCTCTCTTACAAGAAATTTCTAGGGAAATGATTTATTGGAGTTTGGAATGGAGAGCAATGGGATTTGTGTATTTTCCAGAAATTATGAAACTTTATGAAAACAAAGTAAAAGAATATATAAAATCAAAAGTAAAAGATCCAATTCTTGTAGAAAAAGTAACTCCTAATTATACATTAGGATGTAAAAGAGTTTTACTTTCTAATGATTACTATGATGCTATTCAACGTCCAAATGTAACTTTAGAAACTTCAGGTATTGAGGAGATTACTCCCAAAGGAGTTCTTTTAAAAGATGGAAAACGTATTGATTTAGATATTATTGTAGCAGCCACAGGCTTTAAAGTGGCACAAGGACTTATTCCATTTGAAGTAACGGGAAGAAATGGAATTACTCTAGAAGAAACTTGGAAAGAAGGTCCAGAGGCATACTTGGGAACTGTGATAAAAAATTTTCCTAATCTCTTTATGATTGTAGGACCAAATACTGGATTAGGACATAGTTCTATGATTTATATGATGGAAGCTCAAGTAGACTATGCAATGAAAGCCCTTGATTACTTAGATAAACATAAACTCTATTCCATTGAAGTAAAATCTACAGTGCAAGATATTTATAATGCAGAATTACAACAGAAACTTACAGGAACTGTTTGGAATAAAGGAGGTTGTTCCAGTTGGTATAAACTCCCCAATGGAAAAAATACTACTTTATGGCCTGGATTTACTTTTGAGTTTAAAAATCTTTTAAGCAAATTTAATCCATCTGATTACATTGGAGATAAGTCTTTAAAAAAACAAGAGTTAGAGGAGCAGACAATCAAAGTTTAAAGCATATTCTCCATAAAAAATTTCAAGATACCTAAAATTCAAATTTACATCTCCTTTTTTTCATTTAAATTGGTGGGGAAGGAGATGTAAATTCTTGAAATTTTCCGAAATCTTAAAATTACAAATACTTATCCTTTCTTTCATTCTCTGTTTTTCTTCTTGTGCTAAAAAAACTAATCTTTTAGAAACTCAATTGAGTTTATCAAACCCTATTACTTTTCTAATTTTAGGAACGAATGAAGATAAAAAGATTGTTTTTTCTTCCCTAGCTATTTTGATTCCCAACAGTCGAAAATTAGGTTTCTTTTTCATAAATCCTTATGCAATTTTTGAAGGAGATACTGAAAAAATTGAAGATTGGGGAAGTAATACGCACAGAAAACTCACTTCAATTTTAGAAAAAATGACTCACTTAAAAGTGAATCATTATGTTTATATTTCAGAGAAAGTTTTAGGTAAGTGGATTGATTTCATAGGTGGAATTCATTTTTATTTTGATCCCGTAACACCTCGTGAAAGTGAAATTTTTTTAAGAAGTATTGGGGTTAACTTAATGTTTGGAGAAGAGGTAATCGATCTTCTTCAAAGAAAGAACTCACCAGAAATAGTGGATTCTTATATTGATAGAATGAATTTTCAGCAGAGTGTGCTTTTAAGTATTTATGATAAAATTTATGAAACAGGAGAATTAAAAAAAGAATGGATTTTGTTTTTCCATAGATTTTTAGATACAAATCTTACTGCACAAGAAATTTATTCTTTGTATAAATTTATTTTGAAAGAACGTATTGTAATTGCTATAAATGAAATGCCTGCAAAACTATTTATTGAGGAAAAAACAGGGAATCAAAAGTTAATTGCAGAGCATAAATCTATTCATTATAATTTTGAAAAATTAATTACTAACATAACCTTAAAAGATTATGCTTATGGAGAATTAGCTAGAACAGAAATTTTAAATGCTACTAATCGATCTGGTTTAGCAAAAGAAGTAAAGTCAATTTTAAACGAACAAAATTTTTCTGTATTGAGTGTGGGAAATAGTTGGTCACTCAACGAGCCAAATTCTTTTTTGATTGATCGTTCTGGAAATCCCGAGTTTACCTATAAAGTTGGAAAAATTTTAAATATAAAGAAAATATTTCATCTAGTTGACAAAGAAGTAGGACTTGATACCACCGTAATTTTAGGAGAGGATTTTGAAATTAGAAACAAAAAGTAAAATTACAAGTCAAAAAAACACACCCCAAAGGTCCAAAAGCACTGAAAGAAAAAAAGTATTAAAGCTCATTTATAAAATCTTAACTGAAAAAAAACTGAGAGATATTCTCATTCTAGACTTAGAATCCATTCATTCTTATTTGAGTATATTTGTAATTTGTACTGCAGACAATTCCACTCAAGCAAGAGCTGTAGCACGAGAGATTGAACGTCAAACGAAAGAATTGAAACTTGGTAAAGGAGTTCAAGAGAAAAAACCTTCTGACAATGGTTGGGTTTTAATTGACCTAGGAGAAATTGTTGTGCATGTAATGACTGAAGATAAACGAAGATTTTATGACTTAGAAAGACTATGGCGTGATGCAAAAGCGATTACTATTTAGCTAAGTTCTCTGCAATAAAATTAGCATAAAATCCACCCGATAATTTCTTGCCAGTTTCTTCTTGAATAAACATTTCTCCTGAAGTAAACATTCCTTTATTTCTTATAAAACATTGCAAGATTCTTTCTAAAATAAGAGGACTATAACCTGTTGTGTGACAAGAAAGAAAAACAAATTTAGGTTTAGCAGTACAAAGCTGCATAAGAAGTTCTATTAGTTTGGGTAAATCTTCCTCAATTTTCCAAACTTCTCCTTTAGCGCCTCTTCCAAAAGTAGGTGGGTCTAAAATAAATCCGTCATAAATTCTTTGTCTTCGAATTTCTCGTTTTACAAATTTAAATACATCATCTACAATCCAACGAACAGGCATGTTTTCTAAGTTAGAAAGTTTTGCATTTTCTTTTGCCCATTCAATCATTCCTTTAGATGAGTCTACATGGCATACTTTCATGTTGGCAGCTAAGCTATACAAAGTAGAAACCCCCGAGTAAGCAAAGAGATTTAAGACTTCCATACTAGGATTTTGTTTTCCTAGTGCAAACAATAGTTCCCAATTTTGCATTTGTTCTGGAAACAACCCAATATGTCCAAAAGGAGTAAGCTTAAGTTTGACAGTTACGTTACGTGCTAAATTAACTAAAAAGTATTCTGGAAGTTTTTTAAAATATTGCCATTCTCCACTTCCTTTTTCATTTCTCTCATAAATTGCATCTACATTTTTCCAAATTTCAGAATTACTTACAGGATAAGGAGAGTTTAAAGAAGGGCGAATGATTTTATAACCATCAATCATTTCTAGTTTTTGATAATTTCCCGAATCTATAAGAATGTATTTACCTTTCATTATGATTTCTTTTGATAAATGTGAACTTTAAAATATTTTCCTTCTGGAAATTCTTCTTTTGTTGGATGATCTAATTCTGGTTTTAGTTTGGAGATTGATTTCATGGGAATTTGAAGTTTTCTGAAAGTTTCTCTTGCAATTCGTTCAAAATCCTGTTCATGAATTCTATTGGAGCAGGAACATAAAATAAAGATTCCATTCTGTTCTAAAAAAGGAAGAGTTTGGCTTATAAGTTTAGAATATAGGTTTCTTGCTTTTTGTTTATCTTTTTCTGAAGAAGTTAAACTTGGTGGATCAATTATGATTGTACCAAATTGAAATTTCAATATATCTAGATATTTAGATATATTGTTAAATATATTTAACTTTATAATTTTGTGAATTTTTTTGTTTAAGTTTTCTTTTGCAATTTCAATACTTCTAACACTAT
>CALDSP010000318.1 GCA_937924465.1 uncultured Leptospiraceae bacterium | reverse complement strand
AATTTACCGCTTTCTAAGTAAGAAGCTTGAAAGTTCAAATTTAATTTGAATCAATTTCTAAATTTTTTTTTAGACTCTATGAAAACAATTAAGTTCTAAGATTTAGAAAAAATTTTTTCTTACATTCAAAGTTTTCTATTTTTTCGTATGGGTTGTTCCTGTTATACTTCTAGTTAATGAGACATAATTTTTTATTTCAAAATGCAATTTAGAAACAAGTTTTTCCTTAGAGAGTATTCTTTTCGCTTTCTAATTTTTTTGGATGCTTTATTTTAAAAGATAGGAGGAAAACCATGAGTTACGTAAAATGTATAAATTCTCTGGGATATGAAAATTCGGTGGAACTAAATGGAGTTTACGCAGTAGTGAACGATGCTACAAAAGACACTACCGGCTTCATCCAAATTTTGGATAAAAATGGAGATATCGCAGCCATTCCTGCCTTCCGTTTCATTTACCTCGAAGGAAAAAAAGAACAAGCAGCCTAAATCTGCCTCCTCTTTCGCAAGAACGGGGAGGCTTACAAATCAATCTTAAGTAGTTAGTTGGAAAAAAAAGTAATCTCTCCCCTTTTAAGTTGTGGGTCTACTCATTAAAAAATCAAAATTGAGATGCCACATCATTACCTACTTGGTATATAAATTAGATTTGTAGGTCTAAGTCCTATGTCTATTGGAAAAGCAGTAATTTTTGTATCTTCTCTATTTGTATTATAAATCATAATTCCTGGCTTGGAAAAACTAGCATCTCCTAAAAAAAGATAGCCTTTTGGAGTAAGCAGCATACCTGCTACGTATCCATATTGTGCTGGATAAAAGGCAATTTCTGAAACTTTTTCTCCATTACTTGGATTAAACTTTTGGATAGAAACACTAAAGTCTTGGCGCATAACGTTAGCATAACCTATAGTGTCGTTTTTAATCACAAAATCTAGAATATCTCCACTTGCTATTTGCTCTGAATATAAAAATCCTGATCGAAAAGTTTTTGTTCGTAAATTAAAAGCTTCAATTCCTCCATCAATTCGAAAGTTAAAGCCTAGATAAGCTGGTGTAGCTATCACTAAATGAAAATCACCAAAGAGTTCCATTTTTTTCATTGTGGATGGATTCGTACTTTGAAGTTTGTAATTTGCTATAATTTGATCATTAGATGGATCAATTTCTAAGATCAATGAGTAGTCTGTAGGTGGGAGTATATATTGTGTATCGTTTCTGTTTAATCTTTGAATTGCCAAGTAAACCTTATTTTCATGTAAAATCATATTTGACATTTCTGGAATTCCATCACTATCTGCATAAAGACTTAAATCAATTTGACCTATAATGACGCCCAACGTTGGATTTACAATCAATATGTAACTTTTGTTGTATAAACTTACATAAGCTTTAGATTCACTAATTTTTAAAAAATCATGTGGATTGCTTCCTGCACCTACGGAAAATTCCAGTGTAGTAGCATAGCTTAGAAAAGGATCTAAAACTTGGATATTATCTCTATTTAATCTATTAATAATATAAACCTTTCCATCTTGATAACGTGCTACTGCATCGGAATGAATGTTTACATAGACGGATGGATTACTTATACCATTCTCTGTCATAATATTAAAACGACCTGAAGGACCTAAATCACTTGAAACAATTCCTATAACATCTGTATGTACTCCTAAAAAAAAAGTAAAAATATTTGGTCTTTGGATATCTCTACAAAAGATTAGAGTAAATAACAAAATACAATAAATCTTTTTCATGAGTCTAAAACTTAGCTACTAGTGTTGCATAATATGCTCTACCCGGTAAAGGATAGCCTACAATATCATAAGCCCTTGTATCAAAAATATTTTTTACTTCTAAAGTAAATTTAAATTCCTTTACAATATCATTTACAAAACCTGGATTCATAAAGTAGGTAAAATAAAGATTATACAACCAACGAGAGGGTTCATAGTTTTGATATTCATTGCTTCTATCTTTGAACACTGCTCCTACAAAAGTAATCAAAAACCCTAACTCCCATTTATCTTTTTCTAAATAACTAATTCCTCCTTGCCATTCATGTAAAGGTCTTAAAGCAAGATATTTTCCTTTTAAATAAGTAACATTTGAAGTATTAATTGCTTTTTGATATGTATAGTTGCTGTCTAAGTTTAGTTTTTCATAAATTTTGGCGCGTAACGTGAATTCAATTCCTTTAATACTAGCAGAGTCCACATTTTCAGGTCTAAGTGAGAATTGTGAATTTGGAATGAATAAAATCATATCTTGAATTTGTTTATTAAAAAAAGCAATTGAAGTAGTAAAAGAAAAATCTTTAAACTGTAAATCTAAAACAGGACCTAAATCATAATTTTTGCTTTTCTCTGGTTTTAAATTAGGATTTCCTATAATAGAGCCACGTTCTCCAAAAAGTTCCAAAAAATCGGGAAAGCGAGTTTCTATGCTTGCATTGAATTTCCAACTGAAAGTAATGCCTTTATTTTTGTAGGGGATTCCAATTGTTCCAAAACGATAGTTTGTAAAATTTTTTTGAAGAGCTTCTTTCTCTAAAAGATTGAGAATTGGTTTTTTTCTTGGATCTTCGTTATGTCGATCAACATATTTCTCAAACTGTAGGCTAGGTAGAAGTCTTAGCCTCTTTTGAAAAAATTGAAATTCATCTTGAATTTGCAAAACTTCATGGGTTCGAAATTTTCTTGGAATTTTTTCAGTTGTTTCATGAAATTTGTCTTTTTCTTCTCTTCGAAAAGTTTCTCTTTCTGTAGCAAGAAAAATTCTTAGAATTTGAAAATAGTCTAGTAAAAAAAATTCTGTCGTTACATGCAAACCATATTGTTGAATATTTGCTCTTGCATTTGGTGTAGAGGAGCTAAACTCTTGTTTTGGATCAAAAAGTTCATCAAGTGCACCGGTATAGAAAAATCTTGTTTGAAAGTTAATATTATCTATAAGAAAACTTTCTGTACTTGTGCCAAAAGCACTTGTGTTTTTTACGAATTTTCGTTTTATTTTTTGAGTTTGATTAAAACTTGGACCCGGAATTCCATGCATACGGTAGTTAAAATCATTTAGAAAAGAAAAGGTTGTTGAGTTTATTTTATAAGAAAGATTAGTTAAAAAATTAATTCTATTAAACCAAGCATTTCGTCTAACGTCATCAAAATCATCAAATGTATTTAAAACAGGGGTTCCATTGTTATTTCTAAAAATAAAGTTTTGGTCAGATTTTTCAGCTAAGATAGAAAAAGTGTAATCTAAATCATTGTAAAAGTTTTTATGTAAGGCACTTATTTGAAAGGTTTTAAAACTTCCCCCTGCTAGTTTTATTTGAGAAGATTTTGTTTTTTTTCCTTTTTTTGTTACTAAATTAACAACTCCTCCAATTGCAGAGCTACTAAATCCGGAAGCTGTTCCGCTTTTATAGACTTCAATTTCTTCTAAGTTTTCAAAAGGTAAATCAGCAAGATTGATCTCTCCTCCCATTGTGTTGTTTATGGGAACGCCATCAATAAAAAATCGAACTTGATTTGCATTTGAACCACGAATAGAAAGAGTTGAATAAGAACCTAAACCACCATAACGTCGTACACGAAGTCCAACTTCTCTTTCTAAGACCTCATCTATAGAGGAATAACGAGTTTGAGCTTTTTCTAATTTTATAACATCAGTAAATCCACTTGGATCTTTTCTTGCAGAGAGAGTTTTTTCGTACTCCTTAGAGTCTTTTACTCCAATTACTTCTATTTTTTTAGTACTTGGCAAATCTTCTTTTGATTCCTGTGCTTTCATTGGTACTTGACATAAAAAATATGCTATAAGTAAACATAAAACTAAATATATTTGATTTATCATTTTAGAATACTAGACTACGTTGAGTGCAATTATAAAATTATAAGGAGAGAGGATTTGTTTTATAAACTTAATTTTAGTTTTGAAATTATAAATATT
>CALDSP010000317.1 GCA_937924465.1 uncultured Leptospiraceae bacterium | reverse complement strand
TAGACTCTATTGCCATTTTTCTAATGGATATTTCGGAAAGAAAAAAAAATCTAGAGTTAAACGAAATAGTCCTAAATCAACTCAACGAAGAGGTAAAAAAGAAAACTCAAGAATTGATGGAGTTAAATAAATTTTTAACTAATGAACTAGAAAAAGAAAAAAAATTAGTTAACGAACTTGAAAATACAAAAAAAGAACTTTTAATTACAAAAGAAAAATATAGAATTTTAACATCAAATATTCCTTCTAGTGATTTATTTTTGTTTAACAAAGACTTACAAGTTTTTTTAGCCTGTGGAAAAGAGCTTCTTAAAAAAGATTGGAGTGAAATAGACTATGTTGATAAAACCATACCAGAGTTATTTGGAGAAAAAATTTGGCAGTTAGTAAAACCTCTCTTTGAATCTTTTTCACAAAAAGAAAAAATATTTTCAGAAATTACCATTAACTTTGAAATCTTTAATATAGAAATTGTTCCTATTTTAGACTTTGAAAATAATATAGAATATGGTGTTTGCATAATCCAAAATGTAACCGAAACACGTCTTTTTGAAATTCAGTCTCGCTACAATGAAAACATTCTCCAAATTTTATTAAATATTGCTCCTATTGGAATTTGTTTATTTGATGGTAACTTAAAATGTATTATGGCAAACTATGAAGCATCTAAATTCATTGGAGTAGAAAAGAATGAACTAATAGGGCAAGACCTTAGTTTTATTCTTACTTCTGTTCAAGAAAATAACCAAGAAAAAATCTTATCAAATATAAAAGAAAATATGATAGAAAAAAATAATACTCTTTGGAAAAATGAAGAAAAAGGTTTGTTTGTAGAAACCTTATGGAGTAGTTTTACTTCCGTAGATTCTAAAAATTTTTATTTACTTATCTTCAAAGATGTTTCTAAATTAAAACAATACGAACTAGAATTAGAAAAGATCAACCAAGACTTAGAAGAAAGAGTTACAAGAGAAGTCGCTGCAAGTCGAGACAAAGATATGTTACTGATTACTCAATCTCGTTTTGCAGCAATGGGAGAAATGATTAGCAATATAGCACACCAGTGGAGACAACCTCTTAGTTCTATTGCTAGCATGATTCAAAATCTAATAGATGCTTACCGATATGAAGAACTTAACGAAGAATTGATAAATAAATTTGAAAAAAAAGCTTTTCCAATTATAGAACACATGTCTAAAACAATTGATGACTTTCGAAACTTCTTTAGACCTAACCGTGAAAAACAGGCTTTTAATATTGCTATTGAAATTGATAAAGCTATTAATATTATAGAAAATAGAATTCAAAAACTAGACATTCAAATCATCCGAGATGTTAGAGAACAGATTATTGTAGAAGGCTATCCAAATGAATTCCTACAAGTTTTGGTCAATATGTTGAATAATTCCCTAGATGCTTTTGAACGAAATCCAAAACCAGAAAAAAGAATAATTCTTAGCTGTTATTCCGAAAATAATAAAAAAATTATTTCTGTTTTAGATAATGCAGGAGGAATTCCCCAAGAGGTAATCAACAAAATTTTTGATCCTTATTTCACCACTAAAGAAAAAGGAACAGGAATTGGACTTTATATGTCAAGGATAATTGTAGAAAAAAGTATGGGAGGAAAACTCCAATTCATTCCACATGAATCAGGAGCTGAATTTTGGATTGAGCTTCCTTAAAACATTCTTCCTTGACTTCTAGAAATATTTAAAAATCTTGAATTTAATGAGACAAACTCGCAAAACTGCAGAAACAGAAATTCACTTAGACTTAAACATTCGTGGAAGTGGTATATATAAATTTGATACAAAAATTCCTTTTTTTGAACACATGCTTTCTCATATTTCCAAGCATGGACTCATTGATATCGATCTTTATTTACGTGGCGATATTGAAATTGATTGCCATCACAGTGTGGAAGATACAGCAATTTTAATGGGTAACTTAATTCACACTCAACTAGGAGACAAAAAAGGAATTTATCGTTATGGACACTTTACCTTAACTATGGATGAGGTTTTAACCACAGTAGCCTTAGACTTTGGTGGAAGATATTACTTTAAATATACAGGTCCAGAGCTAAACGGAAAGTTTGGAATTTACGATGCAGAACTTACCTTG
Source organism: uncultured Leptospiraceae bacterium (assembly GCA_937924465.1). Taxonomy (GTDB): domain Bacteria; phylum Spirochaetota; class Leptospiria; order Leptospirales; family Leptospiraceae; genus CALDSP01. The sequence goes on along the minus strand of CALDSP010000317.1, from coordinate 1,568 downwards.
GAATTTTTACAAAAACTAGCACTCAACGCCAAAATGAATTTACATGTTTTAGTACATTATGGACAAAATAGACATCATATTCATGAATCTATTTTTAAAGCTCTAGGAAAAGCAATGCGTATGGGCTTTGCACATGACGTCCAAAATATAAACTCTATTCCCTCTACAAAAGGACTTTTAGAATGATTGCAGTGGTAGACTTTGGAATGGGAAATATTCATTCTTGTTTGAAAGCATTTTCTAATTTTACAAATGAATTTAAACTAATAAATTCTCCAAAAGATTTAGAAAAAGCAAAAGGAATCGTACTTCCGGGAGATGGAGCATTTCAGAAAGCTATGGAAAATTTAGAAAGTATGGGACTTGCTCAAGTTATAAAAGATAAAGTGCAAATGGGAATTCCTATTTTTGGGATTTGTATTGGTTTTCAATTATTGTTTGAAACCTCGGAAGAGTCCATTCATAAACAGAAAGTTACAGGATTTGGATTTCTCAAAGGACATATAAAAAGATTTCGAGGTAAAAATTATAAAGTGCCTCATATGGGTTGGAATCGTTTACACATTCATCCAAAAAGAAAAACTAAAATTCTATATGGAATCCAAGACAAATCTTACATGTATTTTATTCATTCGTATAGACCAGTAGATGTAGACTCTAAAGTAGTTTCTGCAGAATGTGCTTATTACGATGAAAAGTTTCCAGTAGTGGTTGAAAAAGAGAATATTTTTGGAACTCAATTTCATCCCGAAAAATCTCACCACGCAGGCTTGCAAATTTTGCAAAATTTTATTAAGATAGTACTTGTATGATAGTTATACCAGCAATTGATTTACTAGACAACCAAGCAGTTCGACTTTATAAGGGAGACTACTCTCAAAAGACCGTATACAGTGAAAGACCTTGGGAATTGGCTTTAGGATTTCAAAAAGTGGGTGCAGAACTTATTCATGTTGTAGATTTAAATGGAGCCAGAGATTCCTCTAATATAAACCAAGAAACCATTCGAAAAATTCGCAACTTAGCACACAACGTAAAAATTCAACTAGGCGGTGGGATTCGAAATCTACAAAGACTCGATTTTTACAATACCATTGGAATTGATTTCTTTATCATTGGTACAGCGGCAGTTTTGGATCCCGAGTTTGTAGAGTCTGCCTTAGCTAAATACGGAAGTGAAAGAATCCTAGTTGGTATAGATGCAAAAGATGGAATTGTAAAAATAAAAGGTTGGGAACAAGATACAAACATTCATTATTTTGACTTTATGAAAAAACTTCAAATCATGGGTATAAAAAAAATTATTTTTACAGATATAGCTGTAGATGGAACTCTCTCTGGACCAAATATAAATTCTTATAAACAAATTTTAGACAATTTTAACTTTGAGGTAATTGCCTCTGGTGGAATTGCTACAATTAAAGACATTTTACAACTTGCATCTCTAAAAACTGAAAAACCACTTTATGGAGCTATTACAGGAAAAGCAATTTATGAAGGCAAAATTAATTTAGGAAATGCCATTTTAGAAGTCAAATCAGTAAGTTAAATTATTCAAAAATAATTCT
>CALDSP010000316.1 GCA_937924465.1 uncultured Leptospiraceae bacterium | reverse complement strand
ATTTTAGAAAATCGAAAAATACTTTCGCAAAATCCTGAATTTTATTCTTATAAGTGGCAACTACAAAATCGCATAACGTCCAAAGATTTAGAAAAATATTTTTTACTTACTCAAACAGAAAAAATTGGAATCGAAAAAACTATTCGTTTAAACGTTGGGTGCACTCCTTATTATCTTTTACTTTCTGATCCTTTTGATTCAAATTGTCCTATTCGAAAAATGATAGTGCCTACAGAATCTGAAACTTTTCTTTCTCCGGAGGAGTCTCCAGATCCCTTGCATGAAGAAAGACTTTCTCCAGTAAAAGGACTGACTCACATGTATGAAGATAGGGTTTTGCTCTTTTCTAATTATGAATGTGCAGTATACTGTAGACATTGCATGCGTGGACGAAAAGTTTCTAATTCAGAAGAGCGAATGGAATATTCTGACTTAGAAAAAGCTTTTGATTATATTCGGAAAAATTCTAAAATTCGAGATGTAGTGATAAGTGGAGGAGATCCTCTTAACCTAAGTAATAAAAAGCTAGGATATATTTTACAAAACTTAGAAGAAATTCCTCATGTAGAAATTTGTAGAATTGGAACAAGAAATTTAGTCACCTTACCCATGAGGATTACAAAAGAACTTTGCGAGACAATAGAAAAATACAATACTAATAAGCTTTCTATTTTTTGTAATACTCAATTTAACCATCCAAAAGAGTGTACAGCAGAGGCCAAACAAGCAGTTTTTCAACTTTTAAAGGCTGGAGTTAGTGTAGGAAACCAATGTGTTATTTTAAAAGGAATCAATGACAATGGAGAAACAATGCTTGAGCTAAATAGAGAATTACTAAAAATGAGAGTTCGAGCTTATTATATGTACGATCCTGAAGTAATACCCGGTTCCAGAGGATTTAGAACTCCTCTTGCAAAAGGAATTGAAATTCTATCTTATATGCGAGGCAAGATCTCTGGAATGGGAATCCCTCATTTCGTAAACGACTTACCCGGTGGTGGAGGAAAGATCACACTAACTCCAAATTATTATCTTGGTTATAATAGAGCAAACCGCATGCATGTTTTTCGTTCTGCTGCTAAGGGAACTTATCATTTAAGCCCAGAACCATACCCTTCAGAATATGAAGAGAGTTATCCAATTCTCTCCAATGAAGAGTTTGAAAAAATTTCTAAAATCGCTTTTGGAGTTCATGAAAAAAATAATCATTATGAGTCTGGATAAGAGAATCATTGAAATTTATAAAATAACTAAATTTTAAGAGGGACAATCTCACAACACAAGTAAAAAATGATTCAATTATAAAAATTATTGATTATGTGTGGAATATATTCAAAGTAAAATAGTTCTCTGTTAACTTATATTAAACTAAATTACTAATAAAAAGATAGGGAAACAAATGGATGAAGATTTAATCAATCTTGTAAAAAATTCAAAGGTTAGGCAAGAAATTATAAAAAATAAAATTACTCATCCCATTACGGGACAGAAGTTACCAAACAGAACTTTTTTTATTTTAATTGAAAAGTATGCAAATGATTTTTTTACTCAGGGAAATGAGCCAAGAATGATTGGTTTTTCTGGTTTGAGGGGAACTGGAAAAACAACTCTCATGTGGCAATTAGCATATAAACTTATAGAAAGATTTTTTATTTACTTTTTTAATGGCAATGAACTAAAAATCTCTGGCTATTCTTTATGGCAAGTAATGCAAGCTTTCCAAGAATATGAACTCAATAATAAGTTTAATCAAATCACTACTCCTTTTGTTTTACTATTCGATGAAGTGCATGATTTAGAAGATTGGACTCAAACTTTGAAAATAGTTTATGATGAAGCAAAAACCGCTTTTATTGTATGCACAGGTTCTTCTGCTCTTCTTTTGCGTCAAACTCCTGATTTAGCCAGAAGAATGAAGATAGAAAAAGTTTATCCATTTCGATTTATGGAGTTTATTACGGCAAAAAGTTTTTTTATAAGTAAAAATAAAAACACTATTTATCCAATTAAGGGGTTTGCTAGCAATTTAAAAAACGTTTTATTTTATTCCCAAGATGTGAAAAATATATATTTATTTTTACAACAGAACGAAAAGCAAATCCATGAATATTGGAACAACTTAACAAGAATAATAAAACTTCCAATAGATGATTTATTAAAAGAATATATATATTATCATAATATTCCAGCATTTTTATTGTACAAAGAGAAATCAACAATACTAGAAATTGTATTTGATCTCTTAGTTAGAGTTGTTTACGAAGATGTTCTAAAGTTGAATCAAGGTATAAATGTCAATTCAGATACTATACTGCGATTGTTACTACAATTGTCTATTTCTGATGAGATCAATCCCGATAACTTGTCCCAAAAAGTAAAAATTAAAAAAGAAGAATTGAATCCTATTTTGAATCTTATACAAGATGCAGAACTTATAAATATTTTAAATCCCTATAGTGGTGCAGAAAGAAGAATTTACAAAAATAAAAAAGCATTTTTTATGTCTCCCTCAATACGACTTGCTTTATTGACAATACTGTATGGAGGGAACGTACCTTCAAATTTAAAAGGTAAACTGTATGAAGATATTGTGGTAATGTATTTGATCAAAACACTACAAAAAGAGCAAATCCTTTGTGTAAAGTTGGAAGATTCATCTCCCGACTTTATGATAGAAAATATGGACATGAATCAACCTATTATAGTGGAAATTGGTAAGAGTAAAACAAAAATTCATCAATTAAAATCATTAGAAAAAAGGTATGGAATTTTAATTAGTTCGGGAGTTAAAAATATAGAAATAGAAAATGGTATAATAAAACTGCCCCTAGAGCTCTTTTTATTACTTTGAGTTTTTTGATTAAAAATAAGTTTCCTTATGGAAGCTATGGGAATGGTTCTGCTACGCGAGTGAGTGCTGTTGGATTGCGTACCACAAGCAATTGTTGCTTTTTTAGAGAGTTCAGATTTTGAAAATTCTATAAGATTGGCTATATATCAATTGGGGGGATAGCTACACAATTGCTTGTATGACAGGTGGGATTGTCTGCATATTATAAATCCTTTCCCAAGAGATACTTTGTTTTGTAGAAAAAAGACTTACAGAAGAATTTATAGAAATCATTCATGAGTTTGATATTAGATACAAAAATAAATAATCTTAACTATTCCTAAAGTTGTAGTATAAAACTTTTTAATCAATGAATTTGTTAAAAATGTTTCATAAAAGTATCGATTCTTTTACAAAAAATTTATATTAGGGATATAAAAAAAATTATTTTTAAATAACGACTATTTTTTTCTGGACATATATTCTAAAATAGGTGAGAATTATGAAAAAAATAATATTATACTTAATTGCAGCTTTTGCATTGACAAACTGTGCTGCAACAACAGGCATTAATTCTAAAACAGGTTTGGGCTCTCTATTTACAGATATAAAAGAGCCAGTTTCCAATAGTGCTGCAAGTACAGGTTCTAAAAGGGGGGAGGCTTGTTCAACGAACATTTTAGGTTTAGTTGCTGTAGGTGATTCCTCTATTATAGCAGCTCGTGTAAATGGTGGAATTACTAAGGTAGCGACTGTAGATTCCACTTACCTTAATGTTTTAGCTTTGTTCGGAAAATACTGCACAATCGTAACGGGTGAATAAAAATGATTTTAGGATATAGAAAGATTTTCTATATCCTAACTAAAATTATTCTTCCAAATCCCATTCATAAGAAATAATTTCCAATGGTTGGTATATTCGGGAAGGTTTTTTCTTTCCTTTAATCAAAATAGTATCAATTTCTCTGTAAAGAACGTATTCATTCGTACGTTTATAGAGGGCTTCATTTACTAAAATAGGAACATTATAAAACTTAGTTAAACTTTCTAAACGAGAAGCAACGTTGACTGGATCTCCAATTACAGTAAAATCCATTTTATTGCGTGAGCCAATGTTTCCAAGCACAACCTCACCCAAAGAAAGCCCCACGCCATTAGCAATTGATTTTTGACGAAGTTTTTTACGGGCTTTGTTATAAGCTTCCAATTCTATTTGGATTTCTAAAGCTGCTTTTAAAGCATTCATTTCTTTTCCAAATTCAAATCGTGCCATAATACAATCTCCCATAAGTTTGTCTATGACGCCTCCATTGTTTAAAATAACTTGATTAAATCTTGAAAAGTAGTTGTTTAAAAACTTTACTACTTCAGAAGGACTCATTTTTTCCGAAAGAGTTGTAAATTCACGAATATCACAAAACAAAATTGTTTTTTCCTCCAAGGTTCCTAAATGAGTAGGCTCCATTTCTTCATTGAAGCTATTTAAAATTTTTTCAATATCTTTAGGTGGAACATAAAGTTGAAAGGTTTTACGTAAAGTTTCTTCTTTTTGAATGTTATTATCTATTTTTTTTTGTA
>CALDSP010000315.1 GCA_937924465.1 uncultured Leptospiraceae bacterium | reverse complement strand
GAAATTTAGTTTTTTAAAATTTTTTCTAATATCATTATAAAAAAGGAGAAAACATGGAAGGTTTCTTACTTGTTTATATTACTTGTAGTAATCTAGAAGAGGCAAAAGCTATTGGAAAAGCAGTAGTAGAAGAAAAACTTGCTGCTTGTGCAAATTGTATTTCCTCTATGGAGTCTATTTATATTTGGAAAGATAAATTACAAGAAGACAAAGAAGCTATTCTTATACTCAAAACTACTTCTCAAAGAATTGAAGAACTTACAAAGAGAGTAAAAGATCTTCATTCTTATGAAAACCCATGTGTGATTTATTATAAACTAGAAGGAGGAAGTAAAGACTATTTGGATTGGATTCAAGAAATGACCAAATAAAACAAAAAACCCGTCAAGATTTGACGGGTTTTAATGAGAAAGTTAAATTGTCCAGCAGAAGATTTGTTCTTACAACTAAACTGGGACTTTCTTTTTTGCTGCTTTCTTTTTAGCGGCTTTCTTCTTTGCTGCTTTCTTTTTAGCGGCTTTCTTTTTAGCAACCATTGATGTTCCTCCTATTTTTAATTTTTGCATTCAAAGATTATATTTATATAAGAATGCAGAGTACTTTATAGTGACATAATTTATAGTCACTCTTTCTTATGTAAAGTATTTTATTATTTTTATAAAAATATTTTTTTTCTTTTATTTAAAATATCGTCTCTTTATAAAAACTTACAAAGATCTTTTATTATTTTTTTATAATAAACTTTTTATAAGCTTATATTTTTTTAATAAGATAAACTTTTCATAATGAATAATTATTTTGAAAGTTGAAATTCTTTTTTAAGAAAAAATAACTTTCTCATTCTTCTTATTATGCAAAGGAATAACATATCACTGTTTATATATAATCATTAAGAGTTTGAACTTTACTATAAAAAGTATTCATTGATTTATGAAAATATTAAACCTAAATCATTGCCTCTGCTTGACAATTCAAACTTACAACAATTTTATTCTTAAAGTTATATAATAAGATAATAACTAAAAAATAAATATCATTTGAATTGTTGTTTCTGGTATTTAAGCGGTTTAATGTAGTATTTAGTATTCTCGACTTTCTCCCATTTTTAAAACACCTAAGAACTCTCCTTCTTCAATTTGAGGCTCATCATCATAATGATAGAGGAGCATTTTCTTTTTGTATTCTGAAGAGACTTTTCGCAAATCGTTAATGTGGGGATGAACTCCCGAAGGGAAAGGAGAGGTTTCACAATCTTGGTAAATTACTGTTGCTCTTTTATAATGTGTTTTGAGTTGAGGTGGGGTCATAATTTGGGTATCAGTAGGCATAAGAATAGTTTTATTTTCAGACTCTAGAATAAGTCCATAAGATGGCATAATATCATCCCCTGAAACAATATGAACAGCAAGCATTGTATAAATTTCCCAAGTACGATCTCCATCCTGAAAAGTAAAGGCTTGATTGGGAATTAAACTGATTACATTAAAGTAAGTTTCAAGAGTTACTTCTCTAACCCCCTGCAAAGTTTTAAGACCGGGCATAGCAGCCTGCCAAAGTTCACGTAAGACATCTTTGTGTCCGTATAAGTCGGGTTTAGCAAAGTCAGGAACTTTATAACGAAATTCTCCCTTTTGATTTACAATTTTGTCGGCAATGAATTCGTTGTCTAACCATTTGGCTTTTGCTTTTGTGTAAAAAGGATTAAAAAAAGTAGAAAGTGCCATTGCCTCCACTCCACCAATATGATCGGCATGAGGATGAGAAACATAATAGCCATCAATATCATTCACAGTTAAACCAAAAGCTTTTAAACTATGGCGAACATCCCCGCCAAAATCTAATACAAGTCTATAAGGAAAATGTCCATCTCGTTTGTTTGGACAATCAAACTCAATTAAAAAGTTGGACTGCCATTTAGGATTATAACGAATGATTTTATTCTTTGCAAAAAATTCTTCAAATTCTTTTAAAAGAGCTAGGGGACTCTCTCGTGAACCAATATTTTCTTTAATACTTTGAAGAAAGGCTTCTATTTTTTCGGAAGATACAACTACTTCATACTTTCCAGTGGCAAAGGCGGAATTCACTCCAAGACTTGTAATTCTCATAAGTTATAAATTCTGTATAAGCAATTGAATCAGTCAATTTTTTTTAATAAATAAAAAAGAATTTTATTTTCAAACAGTACTTTAGAAATGCAATTATGATATATTTTATTTTAGGATTAGTGCTTATGATTGTTACAAATTCTTGTTTTTCAAATTCAGAAAATTTAAAAACTCATCATACAAAAGATGGATTTAGAAACTTAAATATAAATATAGAAGCTAAAGGACTAACGGATGTATTCACTTGGCAAATCTCTAGACATTTTCAAGAGTTACCATCCTTAAATCCAAAAGACTACCATTTTGAAATTTTGCAAAATGATGGAACGAAACTAAAAGAAAACACAAAAAAGTTAAGCGCTACTTGGATAGGACATGCTACAATTTTAATTCAACTAGATGGAAAAAATATACTAACCGATCCAATCTGGTCAGAGAGGTGTTCTCCGGTTAGCTTTGCTGGACCTAAGCGTTATACTCCTGTAGGAGTACAAATGAAAGATTTACCAAAAATTGATCTTGTTTTAATTAGTCATAATCATTATGATCATATGGATATTCCTACTTTAAAAGAATTAGAAAAAAGATTTTCCCCTTATTTTTTTGTAGGGCTCAAAAATAAGGATCTTTTGAAGTCAGAAGGATTAGAAAAGGTAATAGAACTAGATTGGTGGGATTCCCATTCTATCTTTGATTTAGAGATTCATTTTACCCCTACTCAACATTTTAGTGCAAGAGGGCTTTGGGATAGAAATAAAACTTTATGGGGAAGTTTTGTTGTTCATTCTAAAACTCATAGTTTTTACTTTGCTGGAGATACAGGTTATTTCTCCGGGTTTTCCGAAATTGGAAATCAATTTCAAAATTTAGATTTAGCTATTTTACCAATAGGTGCTTATGAGCCAAGATGGTTTATGAAGTCTATGCATATGAATCCAGAGGATTCTATAAAAGCCTTCATAGATTTAAAAGCAAAATATATGTTACCTATGCATTACCAAACTTTTATTTTAACGGATGAAGCTTTAGATGAACCTTTAAAATTAACTAAACAAGAGTTTTTAAAGCAATTTAATGATTTATCAAAATTACTTGACTTAAAAATAGGAGAGACTCATTTTTTTGATTGACTTTTTTTATTTTAATAAAAAAGTTTTAAACTAAAATACAAAACAAATCTTTAAAAATTATATTTATCATGCGAACTATAGTTTTTACTTTAATTTTTATCTTACATTTATCTTGTAAAAAAAAAGAAGTTCCTCCTCAACCTGTAGACAATAAAGTTTACCTTTACGTAAAAAATAACGAAGGTACTTATACTTATGAATCTACTAGTTTTGATTCAGAAACCATTGATTTCTTGCCACAAGGAACCAAAGTTGAGCTTGTAGAAATTACAAATGAATATGGAAGTTTTGATGAACAAGAAGGACTCTGGGCGAAAGTGCTTTACAACAAGTTTGAAGGATTTGTATTTCTACCTCATTTACAGAGTTTTCCTCCTCTAGAACTTGATTCAAAAAGTGATAGAATTTTTTCTTGCATTACTTACTCTAACAAAGAAACAAACCAAGAAACAATCGATTACTTTATTTTAAGAAAGGATAATGTCGCAGAGCACTTATGGATTGATGAACAGGTCCTTCAACAAGGATTAGAAGTACAATACTTCAAAGGCAATTATGAAGAAACAAGGAATCAAGTTTTTATTCACTCTAAAAAAGACTATGAACTTTATAAATATAAAGATGGCTTCATGTTACTTTCTAAAGAAGACTGGAATAAATTAGAAAAAGACCCTAGCATTTTGCAAAAAATAGAGAGTAACGCTGCCGAGTTAAACCAAACTTTATGGGTTTGTCAAAAAACGAATCAGATTATTTTAGACTAAAACTGACTTGAAATCTACTTTTAAAACTTAAGTTATCATGCAAAAAACTTTAATTTTTTGTACATAAACGTACGGGATAATGGATATATATAATTCCATTTCTAATTGTAGCTTGTAAAGAAATTTCTTGCAAATTGTATCTTCCTTTATCTATGAATTTTAATGGAAATTCTAGTTCGTTTTTTCTTTGAAGTCTAACTTTTTTAGAAAAGTATTTTGGTTTTGGTTTACCACGAGTAGATTCATAATGAGAAATCACTTTTATTTTTAAGTTTTTGAAACTTTTATCTAATTCTAAACTAAAGATTGCTTTCTCATTTTTTAAATGACACTCAAAAGAATTGTACTCTTCTATGTGCTTTGCATGAAAATATTCTAACTCTTTTAACCTCTCCCAAGTTGTTTGACCCGACTTCCATGATAAAATCTTTTTTTGAAAATAATTCTCCTCTGGCAACCAATCAGAACGAATTTGCAAGTTTTCAACTTCTTTTGGATTACAAGTTCCTATTTCTTTCAGTTGTTTCGTGAGATCTTTTTTCCAATATCCTTTTATGAGATAAATTTTATTAGCTTTTAACTGGACTGAATTTTCTAAGAAAAGATTTTTTCCAAAAATTCTATAATGAAAGCCTCTGTATTTTTTACCTGTTTCAAGAATGCAATATTCACTCGGATTTCCTACAGTTCCGTTATTTTCTTGTATGTTAGATAGAATTATAATTTCATTTGAAAAAATTTTAGATCCAAGTAAACCCAATACAATAAAATATTTAAAATTAAAAAAATTCATACATCTTTTGAAAAGAATTCAAAACAAAGCTCTTACTCCAGGTTTACTAAAATTCCAGTAATTTTTCTTTGTATTTTGTGTATTTTTATTTTGAATTTTTCAAATAAAAACTAATCTTGTTGTCTTCATCAAAAGAGTTATAAAGAAAAAATTTTTGATCTAATTCACAAAACAATTCATACTTAGAGGAAATATCCACTTGATTTATTTCTTTTAAAATACATTTTGCTTTTTTAAACATTTTTGCACAGTCTTTGCCTTCCTCCGTCCAAATTTTACACTCTATGGGACTAAGCTCTACTTCTGTTTCTAATACACTAAATTTTCCTAAAGCATTCCAATACCAACCTTCGGAACCATAGAAAATTTCAAAATTTTTATCTGGTTTAAATTTTATTGCTAGTTCATGCTCCTCAGAATTAGAACCAAAACTTTCTTTATAAAGAAATTCTTCGAAAGAGTTATAGTTTTGCAATATTGCCGGAACTTGCTTTTTAGATTGACAAGAGAAAATAAAAACTAGGGAAAAACAGATTATAATTATCTTCATATCACTATTTTATTATACAATAAAATTCTTAGTCAATAATTTTTCATATTTGTATTCATGCTCATTTCAAATTATAAAACCTACAGTTATTTATTTACAAAATTCTTACTTTTCAAAGATTAGCTTTTTATAAAGGTAAATTTATGTGTGGAATAGTTGGTTATATTGGCCATAAAAATGCTACATCCATTTTATTAGATGGTTTAAAGAGATTAGAGTATAGAGGTTATGATTCGGCAGGGGTTGCTCTTTTAGAAAATGGAGATTTTCGAGTTTTTAAAGAGAAAGGGAAAATTGTAGAAGTTGAAAAACTTCTTTCTAAGAAAAAAATTCACTCTTCTATAGGCATTGCTCATACACGTTGGGCGACACATGGAGAACCATCCAAGATCAATGCGCATCCTCATTTATCTTTTGATAAAAGAATTGCTTTGGTACATAATGGAATTATTGAAAATTATAGAATTTTAAAAAAAAATCTACAAAGTAAAGGTTTTCAATCTATAAGTGATACAGATAGTGAAGTTTTAGCGAATCTTATTTCTTACTACTATCAAAACGATTTAGAAGAAGCGGTAAGACGTGCATTAAAGGATATCAATGGAACTTATGGAATTTTAGTTATGGCAAAAGACAATCCTAACATGATTATAGGAGCTCGCCATGGTTCCCCTATTGTAGTAGGAATCGGAGAAAAAGAAATGTTTGTAGCAAGTGATGTCTCTGCAATTGTCACCTATACAAAAAGTGTAATTTATTTAGATGATAATGAAATTGTAGCAGTAACTCAAAATGAATATCGCACAACGTCCTTAAGTGCTTACACAGTAGAAAAAGACATTCAAGAAATTGATTGGGACATTGATGACATTACCAAGGGTGGTTTTGATCATTACATGTTGAAAGAAATTCACGAGCAAGTAGATACAGTCCAAAATGCTTTTAGAGGAAGATTAAATTGGGATGAGGCAACTGCTAAACTAGGTGGAATCCCAGAAGAAGTATTCCTAACTACCGAAAGAGTTATCATCACAGCTTGCGGAACAAGTTATTATTCTGCTTTAGTTGGAGAGTATTTACTTGAAGAGTTAGCAGAAATTCCAACTGAAGTAGAATACGCCTCAGAATTTCGCTATAGGAGCCCTATTATAAAAAAAGGAACTGTGGTTTTCGTCATAAGTCAGTCTGGAGAAACTGCCGATACTCTAGCCGCTCTTAGAGAGGCAAAAAGAAAAGGTAGTAAAGTTTATGGAATTACAAATGTTGTTGGCTCCACTATTGCACGTGAGACAGATGGAGGTGTTTATACTCACGCAGGACCTGAAATTGGAGTTGCTTCTACTAAAGCATTTACATCCCAAATTACTATTTTACTTTTGATAGCTCTTTCTTTTGCAAGGCGCAGAAGAATGTCTCACCAAAGAGGATTAGAAATTTTAAGAAATTTAGTAAATTTGCCTCATTCAATTAAACAAATATTAGAAAATTCTAATAAATTAAAACAACTTGCAAAGAAACATGCTAAAAGTTCAAACATGTTATTTCTAGGAAGACATATAAATTATCCTGTTGCTTTAGAAGGAGCTTTAAAGTTAAAAGAAATTTCTTATATCCATGCTGAAGGCTATCCCGCTGCGGAAATGAAACATGGTCCTATTGCTCTAATTGATGAAAATATGCCTGTTATTGTAATTGCTACAGATTCCAATATTTTAGAAAAAGTCATAAGCAATATACAAGAAGTCAAAGCTCGAAAAGGAAGAGTAATTGCGATTGCCACAGAAGGAAATCATTCTATTCAAGAGCTTTGTGAAGATGTATTCTACGTACCAAAAGTTTTGGATATAGTCTCTCCTATTTTAAATGTCATTCCTTTACAATTATTTGCTTATTATGTAGCAGTAGAAAGAGGTTGTGAAGTGGATCAACCAAGAAATTTAGCTAAAAGTGTTACAGTAGAATAAAAATTGACAAAGAATTTTTTTTAAAAAAAAGATAAAGAAAGATTTTTCAAGGAGGTAAAAATGTTTCACTACATATTTTTATTGTTAGCTCCCTTTGCTCTTTTTTCGCAAGCAACCCAAAAAATAGAAAGCGAACTTTACTTTAGTTTTAGAAAAACCACTGTAGATTCTGCTACTACAAAGAATGCTTTTTCTACTCCAAATGGTTTACTGGCAAATCGTCTTGCTCAAGGTGCGCTTACGTATTCTATTCCTCTAACAAATGAATTTTCGGGTATACTTTTTGCTTGGGGTTGGAGTAAAGAACATTCTCCATTTTACAAAGGAATTTTTGAAATGGAAGGCGGAAAATTAGAGGCTGGAGAACAGAAGGTTTTCACTACTTCTAATAGTACAACTTTTTTCTTAAGTTCGCAAATTACAAGCGATGTTCAAAGCATTGATTTGATAAATAAATCTGATCTAGCTACTGGTAGAATTAGCTACACTGGAATACTTCATTTTTTGAGCAATCAACCAAATGAATACTTACGAAAAATAGGCTTCGTTGTTGGAGGAGAAATTTATGGCAATCAAGCTATCCAAAGTGGAGATGTATCACTTAGTAGTGGATATACAATGACTCGCTCTAGACTTCCGGGTTCTACTTCCAGTACTCCTCAATTTACGAATTTAACTGGGGCATCTCTTTACCAACAAGAAATCAAACACACAGAAGGATTTTTTAATTTAGTTTTGGGAATTAACTATTCTTTAGAATTTCTTAGGCAACATAAACTCAATTTTTCTTATAGAATTTATGATAGCTTAGTAGAACTCAATGGTGGATTTAGCAACAAAGCAACTTCTTATCTCAATTTAGGAACTCTCATTTTTCCTGCTACTCGAGAAATTAAAGGAGATCAAAAAACTGAACTTACTGGAAATTCTCTTCACTTGAGCTATCGTTATAGTGTAACTGATAGTTTTGGAATTCGTTTAGGTTTTAATCAGTACAATGCAACTCACAAAATTAAAGAAAGCAAAGTAAAAGAACCCGCAAGTGCTTTTGCAATTTTTGGAAGTTTATTTTCTGGTGGTGATTTTCTCACTCCTTACATTGCTGGAAGTTTACCTGCTTTTGGTCCTTATCCTTCTGCTACCGATAAAAGAACTCAAGTTACTTTAGAGTTTATATACATATTTTAAAAAATAAATCTTGGCCTGGTTTTTAAACCAAGCCTTGTTCTTCTCTATTCAAATTCTTTTTTACAAAGAAAATTTGTTATTGTTACTAAAAAGAGCAATTTTTCCAATTCTTTCTAAAAATTGCTTTTCATTGAATAGCGTTTGAAATTTCTTGTTTTTAGACTCAAAAATTGATTTTTAAGAGGCAAAACATGAAAGTTGTAGTGCTTTTAAAACAGGTTCCCGATACGGAAACTAGCATTAAACTCGGAGACAAAACCATCAATGAAGCTGGTATAAAGTGGATCATCTCTCCCTATGACGAATTTGCTATTGAAGAAGGAATTAAACTTAGGGAAAAAAATGGTGGTGAGGTTATAGCCATTACTGTGGGACCTGACCGCACTCAAGAAGCTTTGCGAACGGCTTATGCAATGGGAGTAGATAAAGCAATTCATATTAAGGTAGACAATTTCAATACTTTTGATGTTAGTTATACTTCTGAACTGATTGCTAACTGTATAAAGACTTTAAGTCCCGACTTAGTCATTGCAGGAAAGCAATCAATTGATACTGACAGTTCTCAAGTTGGGGTTCAAGTTGCCGAACTTTTGGGATGGGGACATGTAGCCATGGCAACTAAGCTAGAGATCAACGGAAATACAGCTAGGTTAACCAAAGAAATTGAAGGAGGAACCGCTGAGGTAGAAGCCTCTCTTCCTTTTGTTTTAACTGCTCAAAAAGGTTTAAATGAGCCTCGCTATCCCTCTCTCAAAGGAATTATGACTGCCAAGAAAAAACCCATTGAAGTGAAGACCCCAGCTGATTTTGGAAATCCATCTCCAAAAATTGAAATCGTTTCCTTAGATCCTCCTCCTCCTCGAATTCCGGGAAGAAAACTGGAGGCTTCCGACGCAGATGGTTTTGCCCAACAGCTAGTAAAAGCACTAAGAGAAGAAGCAAAGGTTATTTAAAGGAGTAAGAAAATGGGAAATGTATTAGTAGTAGCAGAAATCAAAGATGGAGTTTTAAAAAAAATTACTAAAGAAATGACTTCTGCAGCAAAAAAAATTGCAGAGGCTTTAGGAGGTCAAGTAGAAGTTTTAATGATTGGAGATGGTTCCGAAAAATTCGCTCCCGACGTAGCTTCCGTTGGAGCAGATAAAGTAATTGTAGCAAAGGCAAGTGAATTTCATCCTGAAGGATATGCAAATATTATTGCGGCTGTTGCAAAAGAAAAAGGGTCTAAAGTCATTCTTATGCCTCATACCGGACAAGGAAAAGACTATTCTCCAAGGGTGGCAGTCAAACTCTATGCTGGGATTGTCGCTGATATAGTAGGCATTTCTATGGATGGGGGAAAAGTGATTGCAAAAAAACCCATTTATTCTGGAAAGGCTTATGCAAATATTAAAGTCAATACCGATGTGCAAGTGTTTACAGTTCGTCCCAACTCTCAAGAAATTGTTGAAAAAGGTGCAGCTGGAACTGTGGAAAACACTTCACATGGTTTCGGAGATGTAAAAACCAAGATCCTTTCAACAAGCATGACAGGAGGAAGTAAAATTCAACTCACAGAAGCCTCTATTATTGTCTCTGGTGGAAGAGGAATGCGTGGTCCAGAGAATTTCCCAATTCTCCAAGAGCTTTGCGATGTAATTGGAGCAGCACTTGGCGCCTCACGCGCTGCAGTTGATGCAGGTTGGATTTCTCACAGTCACCAGGTAGGGCAAACAGGGAAAACTGTCTCTCCTAATTGTTACATTGCCTGTGGAATTAGTGGCTCCATTCAACACATGGCAGGAATGGGTTCCTCTAAATATATCGTAGCTATCAACAAAGATCCAGAAGCTCCTATTTTCAAAGTAGCTACTTTTGGAGTAGTAGCTGATTTATTCGAAGTAGTTCCCGCCTTAACTAAAGAGTTTAAAAAAGTCTTAGGATAAAATATATACACAAAATTATCAAGAGCCTGTAAAAAAACAGGCTCTCCAATTCATACTACATTAAAGAAACTCTATGTTCTTTAATTCCAGTAAGATTTATAAAAAAGGAATAAAATTTTTTTAGTTTTTGGGCATCTTGAATCTTGCGAATTTGCTTTATAAAATAAGAATTTTTTTTGATGAAGACTTAGAAGGGAGTATAGAAAAACGAAATCTTTTGGGTATTTTTTAAAAATCAAATATCTGATTTAATTTGATAAGTGAGTCACTTGACTTTTTTAATTTATGATTATGGTTATTTGCATACTTTTTTTATTGGAATTTTTTAGAAGTTGTCATGAGAAAACTAGCTCGAAGTGTTTTCAGTCCAAAAACAATTTGACATTCTCTTTATTTTTTTTAATTTTTATTCATGTCCACAGCATTAGAACAAAAAGAACTCCAAACTTATACAATCCAGTTTCCCAAGTCCTATTCGTTACGTGAAAGAATAGAAGAACTCCAAAAACTAAACCCCGATTTTCTCCTCACTGTTGAAAATGGAAACTGTCTTCAAATTACCGAGTCT
>CALDSP010000314.1 GCA_937924465.1 uncultured Leptospiraceae bacterium | reverse complement strand
GCGAAAGTTTAGTTCTCTAATTTGGTGTTTTTCTGGTAAAATTTGATTTAAAAAGTCAATGAGTAAATCTTTATTTCCCTCTTCTCCAAAGAGTTTTTTGAATCCAAAGTCTGTGTATGGATTAATGTATTTAGGAGTTTTAGTTTGCATAGCAAGTTTAGTCTAATGTGGAGAAAAAAAGTTGTCAAGTGTGTTTATAACAATTCTCCATTTTCCTTTCCATTCCCCTTTGACAGGAACAGAAGGAATTGCTTTTTTCCAAATTTTAGGATACATAAAAAAAGCATTTGTAGGACCAAACATAGGCTCAATGCAAACAAACTCTTGTCCTTTTGGGTTAAATATAAGTAAATGATCAAACCCTTCTAAAAGCTCTACTTTGACTGAATGAGTTGAAGTTATCAAAGTTACAAAGGGCAGTTCTCCTTTTGGAAAACTAGTGAAGTTATGATCTAGTTCAATAGCACTCAACGTAGAGTTTTTGATAAGTTGTGAGACTGAGAGAAGTTTGCCTGTAGGAAGTAAAGTTGAATCAGTTTCATAAAATTTTTGTGCATTTGTTGTAAGTTGGATTTTTGGTTTTTCTTCTATTGAAACATAAAAGTAAGGATGAAATCCTATAGAGAGTGGAATTGGTTCATCTCCTTTGTTTGTGATTTGAATCATAAATTGAACTAAATTGCCTTGTAATTCAATTTGATAATTAATTTCTAGAGGAAAAGGAAACCATTCTAGCTCTTCTTTTTGGAATTCAAATTTTGATTCTGAAAATGATTCTAATTCTCCATTTCTAAGAGTTTCTAAAATCCAACCTTTTCTATAATACATAAATCCATGGATGAGTCTCCCAAATTGATCTCTCATAAATGGAATTTTTGGAATTTGATGATAGCCTTTTTGAGTAGGGATTTTATCTTCCTCTAGTCTATTTGCGTAAGGAAAAAGAAAGGGAATTCCCTCTAGCTTTTCTCCTACATTTAGGTTGTTTTCAAAATAAGGAGAGTATAAAATTTCTTTATCTTGGAAATAAATTTGAGAAACAAAATTTCCTACACTAGGATGAAATACCACTTCCAATGGGCTTGTTATGTTTCTTAGCACGTAACGTTTAGCTACTTCGTATTTATTTTGATTTGTCATAACACAACTATAGAATAAGAAAATAGTGCTAAAAACAAGATTTTTTTTCATTGTCAAAGATGAGTTTATGAAATCTTGAAGTTATATTTTTGTAAACAAAAATTGATTTGATTTAAACCAGTTTTGCTAAAAAAGTAATTAGATATGTTTTGGAAGTAACTTCCCAAGTTTCATAATCACTTCCCATTTTTAAAACTTCCAAACCTTCTTTTTTTAAAAGAAGTTTTATTTCTTCAGGGGAATAATATTTTTGTATATGTTTTTCAATCCAAGTTTTTCCATTTTGTTGAAAAGTTAAATTAGAATAAATAATTTCTTCTTCATCATTGTATTCATTTTCCCAATTAATAACAATATTTTTTATAACTTTTTGAATTGTTCTTTTATGAAATACATGTTTTAAATTATATTCGCTATTTAAATCAAAGAAAAAATGACCTTCAGGATTTAAATGTGTTTTTACACAGGAGAAAAAATTTTTTATTTCATTTATTGTGAGTAAATAATTGATAGCATCATGAGTACAAACAATTAAATCAAATTTTTCACTCAACGTAAAATTGCTTATATTTGCTTTAAAAAAAGTAGAATTAGAGTTTGTTTGTTTTGCTATTTCAAGCATTGCATCAGAGTTATCTATTCCAACCTTTCTCCAATGATTTGGAAAGTAAGAAAGAAGTTTGCCCGTTCCACATCCTAAATCTAAAATAGAGTTTGAATGAGCAGAAGGAAAAGAATTTAAAATATAGCGGCACCAAAACTCATAATTCACATGTTGCATCATAAGATCGTAGACATTTGCAAAAAAAGTATAAGGAGGAAGTTTTTCCATTATTTTAATATGTTGAAAAGTTTTTCAGGAAGAAAAGGGGAAATTAGTTTAAAAAACCACCAAGGGTACAAAGGAACAACGGCAACTTTTTTTTGTTTTTGAATGAGATTATAAATTTTTTTTGCTCCTTCTTCTACAGAAATTACAAAAGGTCGCTTTTTTAAATGGCGATTGATTGGAGTGTCAATAAAACCGGGTAATATTGTAGTGATTTTAATTTCTTTATTTCCAGTTTCTAAACGAACAGCTTCTAGGTAAGTTGTAAAAGCGGCTTTAGAGGCACTGTAAGAAGCATTTCCCGGAAATCCGCGCAAACCAGCAATTGAAGAAATTCCTACAATCTGACCTGATTTTTTTTGAGAACGTAAAATTTCTATTCCAGCATCTACGCAGGCAATGGCTCCTAAAAGATTAGTTTCAATAATGGATTTATCTGTTTGAAAATTTCCTGAACCAACTTTTTTAGAACCTGCAATTCCCGCATTCACAACTAAAATATTAAATCCACCTAAGGCAAAATTTAATTCTTTTAAAATGCGAAATACATCCCGATAGATAGTTACATCTAAAACTTTAAGTTCGATTTGAATTTCTTTCCCAAATTCATTGTGAATTTCTTGTTGGACTATTTTCAGCATATCATAACGTCTAGAAGTTAAACCTAGAGAATATCCATTTCTAGCGAACTCAAAAGCCAATGCCTTTCCAATTCCAGAACTTGCTCCAGTAATAATTACCGCTTTTCCTGTAGACATATTTTCATTATTTTTTTCGTTGAATTTCCTGTCAAAAAACTTGTATGTTTTTTAGAATGAAAGAATATTGGAAATAATCAATAGAATGAAAAATCCAAATGTTAAAGAAAGAGAATCTTACA
>CALDSP010000313.1 GCA_937924465.1 uncultured Leptospiraceae bacterium | reverse complement strand
TATATTTAAAAAAATATCTTCGAACTTATTTGTTTCTTTTCCATTGATAGAAAGAATCTTATCTCCACTTCTAAGCCCAGCCTTATATGCCGAAGAGTATTCTTGTAAAACGGGATCAATATAAATTTCATTCGTGGGACTCTTTTCTCCCACTATTGCAATTGTAATATAAATTAAAAGTCCTAAAATTAAATTAAATAAAGGTCCTCCTAGAACGGGAATAATTCTAAGTAAAGGAGGGGTAGATAATAGTTCTCCTTTTTTTCCTTTAACTTTCCCACTTCTATCTCCCTTAAACAAAACATATCCCCCAAAAGGAATGGCTGTAATTTG
This sequence comes from uncultured Leptospiraceae bacterium, assembly GCA_937924465.1. GTDB lineage: Bacteria > Spirochaetota > Leptospiria > Leptospirales > Leptospiraceae > CALDSP01. The sequence continues at coordinate 6,402 of CALDSP010000313.1, read as the reverse complement.
ATATATTGTTTTTCCAATTCGTTTTTTCCAAATTCCTTTTCCATAACCAATAGAAAAAATTCTAGCCTCTACTCCTACAAGCATTCCACATAAAAGATGTCCTAATTCATGAATGAAAATAGAAAGTCCTAAAACAAATAAAGCTCCTAGAATAATAACTAACATTCAATTTCCCCTTTTACAAGTTTTCGAGCTAGAGAATCTGCCTCTAAATATCCAAGTAATTCAGTAGGTTCTTGGATGGGTAATTTTTGAAGTGCCTCATCAATTTTTTTTGGAATATCAATAAAAGAAATTTTTTTTTGTAAAAAAAGTTCTACTGCCTGTTCATTGGCTGCATTAAATATAGCTGGAGCTGTTCCACCACGTTTTCCACATTCATAAGCTAATTGTAAAGCAGGATATCTTTTTGGTTCAGGTTCATAAAAGTTTAAGGTTTGATAAGAATGAACTTTGCGCATAACGATATTTTTAGTTGGATAATGGGGATATTTTAAGGCATGGGCAATTGGAAACATCATATCAGGATGGGAAGCATACATAGTACAAGATCCATCTACAAATTCTGCAATTCCATGCACAATACTTTGGGGATGAATTACTACTTCAATTTGTTCAAAAGAAAAATCAAATAAATAATGTGCTTCTAGAACCTCTAAACTTTTGTTTACAAGTCCAGCTGAATCAATTGTAATTTTAGGACCCATTTTCCACGTTGGGTGCTGAAGAGCTTCTTCTATTGTAACGTCTTTTAATGTATTTATATTTCTATCTCTAAAAGGACCTCCAGATGCTGTCAATATAATAGCTTGAACAGAACTTTTTGGCTTAGATTCAAGAAGTTGAAAAATAGCATTGTGTTCAGAATCTATTGGAATTAAAGTGGCTGGATGAGTTTTCAGCAAGTTTTTTATATAAGGACCAAAAGTAACTAAAGTTTCTTTATTTGCTATACAAATTTTTTTATTTGCGCGAATTGCGGCAAGTGTGGGAAAAACTCCAATAGAACCAACAATAGCAGTAATGACAATATCCACTTCAGAAGAGGCAGAGATATCTTCTAAGTATTCTTCTCCATAAAAAATATTACAGCCTTGAAAATTGTCACCTAACGTCCTTGTTTCTACAGCCTTAGAGGATACAACTAAATTTTTTGGACTAAACTCTTGAATAATTTGCTTAGCTTTTTCTAAATTATTATGTACACTAAAACTATGAAGATAGAATTCATCCTTGTAAAGTCTTAAAACTTTTAATGTAGAGTCTCCAACAGACCCAGAAGCTCCTAAAAGACAAACTCTCTTCATTTTAAACCTTATTTATAAAATTATAAATACCTTAAAAAACTTTTCCTAGATCACAAACCCAAGAACTTCTTTTAAACTCAAATAAAAATAAGTGCATGGTACTGTAAAAAAAATAGCATCTCCTAAATCTAAAAATCCTCCATGCCCTGGAATTACGGAAGCAGAATCTTTTATTTTAGCATCTCGTTTCATGGCAGATTCAGCTAAATCTCCTATAATAGTTACAAAAGAAAACATAGGTGTATAGAAAGCTAGTTCAAAATATCCAAAGGCAGCTTCCTCTCCTGTAGCAGGTTTCCAAAAAAAAGTTACAGTATATGTGTATACTAAAGCAGTCAAAATTCCCGTAATGTATCCTTCCCATGTTTTTTTTGGAGAAACTTTCAAACCAGCAGGGTGACGCCCAAACCATCTCCCACCAAAGTAGGCTCCCGTGTCAGTTAAAAAAGTAACTCCTGCGACTATCCATACATAATATATTCCTTTTTCTAGTGAAATCAATTTTAGAAAATATATATTAGGCAATGCTAAATATAAAACTCCTGCAATTGTTATAGATGTGGAAAACAAGGCTCCTTCTAAAGGACGACTCAGGATTTGTAAAAAATAAACTCCTATAAATAGTAAGAATAAAACTGGTAATAAAAGATTGTTGTTTGGTGGAAAAAAGCGAGAAATAAAACTAGCGTACTCCTGTGGGAGAGGATTATGAGTTTGAATTTGAAGAAATTGTAAGTATGCTATCGTGAACAACAGAATAGCTGTTGACACTCCTAATTTTTCAAATGGTTTACCTTCATCTTCTTTGTTTGCTAAACCATAAAATTCTTTTAAACCAATATAAATTGCTATACTACAAAATATATATAACTGTAAATAATACCAATCTGTATAATAAAAACAAAATAAAAATGTAGGTACTAAAACCACTGCCGATAAAATTCTTCTTGTTGTTTCACTCATTTAAGTCCTCCAAATTTTCTCACTCTGTTAGAATACCATTCTAGAGCTTGGAACAAATCTTGTTTATGAAAGTCGGGCCATAAAGTATTGGTAAAATAAATTTCAGCATAAGCAATCTGCCATAACAAAAAATTAGAAATTCTCTGTTCTCCTGCAGTCCGAATTAGTAAATCTACCGGCGGCAATGGATATGTATATAATTCTTTTTCGAGTTCTTCTTGTGTAATGCCTTTGTCCAATTTATCATTATTTTTTATTTTCTTTTTTATAACTTTGTTGCATGCATTTAAAATTTCTTCCTTACCACCGTAATTTAAACAAAAGTTTAAAGTCATTTTTGTATTGTTTTTTGTCAATTGAACGGCTTTATAGATTTTTTTAAAACTCATAAAAGGAATTCTCTGCACTCTACCCGAGTGTTGAATTTTGATTCCATTGCTATGAATTTTATTTAATTGAGAATCAATGAATTCATTTAAAAGTTGAAAAATAGACTGGATTTCTGAAATTGGACGTTTCCAATTTTCTGTAGAAAAAGCATAAAGAGAAATGTAGGGAATACTTAACTCTAAAGCTGTTTCCATAAGCCTATCTATGGAGTTTGCTCCTGCTTTATGCCCTTCACTTCTAGGAAGACCCTTTTGTGTTGCCCATCTCCCGTTTCCGTCCATGATAATGGCAATGTGCTGTGGGAGCTGTAACATGATTAAACTGTTTGAATTTCTTTTTCTTTTTCTTCAGTGAGTTCTACAATTTTAGCAATATAGGAATCAGTAATTTTTTGGATTTGATCTTGCAGTCCTTTTATAAGGTCTTGGGAGGCATCTGCGTTTGCTTTTTTGATTTCATCATTTATGTCTCTGCGAATATTTCGAATGGCAACTTTTTTCTCTTCTGCTTTGGCTTTAACTATTTTAGAAAGCTCCTTCCTACGTTCTCCTGTAAGCTCGGGAAGAATAATACGAATCACTGAGCCATCATTTGTAGGAGTAAGACCTAATCCAGAACTTAAAATAGCTTTTTCAATATTTTTAATAGAAGACTTATCATAAGGATTGATTACAATCATCCTCGGTTCGGGAGTAGTAATAGAACCAAGCTGCATGAGAGGAGTCATTGTACCATAGTATTCCACTTTAATGTCTTCTACCATAGCTGGATTAGCTCTTCCTGTTCGTATTTGAATGAAATCTTTTTTTAATGCTTCAATTGTTTTGTCCATTTTAGATTTGGCTAGACTTACAAAATCACTCACTTTCTAAAACCACCTCATCTGAATTTGAAATCAATGTTCCTACTTCTTGCCCTAACACAAGAGCTCGCAAATTTCCTGTTTTGAATATATCAAATACAATGACTGGCATGTTATTTTCCATACACAAACTCAAAGCGGTTTGATCCATTACTTTCAATCTTCGATTGATAGATTCAGAAAAAGAGATTTTTTTAAACCTTTTTGCTTCTTTGTCTTTTTTTGGGTCTCTTGTATAAACTCCATCCACTTTGGTGGCTTTTAAGATAATGTCACAGCCAACCTCTACCCCCCTTAAACTAGCAGTAGTATCGGTAGTAAAATAAGGGTTTCCTGTGCCTCCCCCAAAAATAACAATTCTCCCCTTTTCTAAGTGGCGAACAGCTCTTCTTCGAATGTAAGGCTCCGCAATAGAGTTAATTTCAATTGCCGATTGAACTCTTGTAAACAAACCTTGGCTTTCACAAGCTGCCTGTAGAGCAAGAGAGTTAATAATGGTTGCTAGCATTCCCATGTAGTCGGCAGTAGCTCTATCAATCCCCGTTTCCTCCCCTTTGACCCCCCGAAATATATTTCCGCCTCCTACTACAATTGCAATTTGCACTCCTAAACTGTGGATTTCTCTAATTTCTTTAGCTAGAGAAATGAGTCTCTCTCCATCAATTCCATACTCCCCTTCTCCTGCTAAAGCTTCTCCTGACAATTTAATTAAAATTCGAGTGTATTTTGTATTTGTACTATTATAATCATCCACCGACTTGATACCTTGTAAAACGTCCTATGGTTATATTTTCCCCAAATTTAGCTATGGCTTCTTGGAGAATTTCTTTTATAGTTTTTTTGTTATCTTTAATGTATACTTGCTCCAAGAGGCAAACTTCTGAATAATAGCTATTGAGCTTGCCCGGAATAATTTTTTCAATTTGCTCTTCTTTTTTACCTTGCTCTAAAAGTTGAGAGCGTAAAATTTCTTTTTCTTTTTCTAAGACTTCAGCTGGCACACTTTCTGGACTTAAGTAAAGTGGATTAGAAGCCGCAATGTGCATACAAATTTCTTTTCCTAGTTCTTCAAAGGCTTCATTTTTTCCAACAAAATCGGTTTCACAGTTTAGCTCCAACAAAACTCCTAGTTTTCCGTTAGAATGAATGTAAGAAATCACTCTTCCCTCTTTGGTTTCTCGTCCACCTCTTGTAGCGGCTTTAGCCAAACCTTTCTTACGGAGATACTCAACTGCCTTTTCAATGTCCCCATTCGTTTCCAGTAAAGCTTTTTTACAATCCAGCATTCCAGCGCTTGTTTTGTCTCTTAGTTCTTTAATGAGATCTGTTGTAATTTCCAATGAAATCTCCCTCTATTTTGATCCTTCTTCGTAATTGGAAGAAAATTGTTTTTCATAATTTACGTCATCATCCATGATGAATCGACCTTCTTCATCATATTCCCCTTGATAGTTGAGGTTGCGAATGGCTTCTTCGTCAATATCATCACTAAATTTAGGCTGTGGGACTTCCCCTCCCGTGCCTTCAATGATAGCATTTGCCATAGTTTCTAGAAACAAAGTAATGGCGCGAATGGCATCATCATTTCCGGGAATCGGATAATCAATGAGTTCCGGATCGCAATTTGTATCTACAACTGCAAAAATTGTGAGTCCTAATTTTTTAGCTTCTTTGACAGCAATTTCCTCTTTTTTGGGGTCTATCACCAAGAGAACCTCGGGAATAGCGACCATATCCTTGATTCCACCCAGATTTTTTCTTAGCTTGTCTAACTCTCTTAAGAGAGAAAGTTGTTCTCTCTTGGTTTTGGTTTCTTTTTCAATGTTTCCCGATTCCACAAGTTGCTCTAATTTTTTCATTCGAGCTATACTTTTTTTTACAGTGTTCCAGTTCGTAAGAAGGCCACCCAACCATCGATTGGAAACGTAATACATTCCACAACGAGTGGCTTCTTTTTCAATTGCTGCGCGAGCCTGTTTTTTAGTTCCTACAAATAAAACTTTTTTTCCTTGTGAGGAAAGCCTCTTCAAAGCATCATAAGCTTCTTTGGCTTTTTGGACTGTTTTCTGTAAGTCGATAATATGAATCCCATTGCGAGCCGTAAATACATAAGGACTCATTTTAGGGTTCCATTTTTTGGTTTGATGACCAAAATGTACACCCGCCTCTAGCAGGCTTTTCATTGTAATTACTGACATAGTTTACCCCTTTTTTATAACGAGGTATCCTATCACCGCCATTCCGAATAGACCAGCAGGGGTAAATTGGACCTCGATTTTAATAATATAGAAATTCAAACTGCATGGTTCTTTCAGTAAAGGATAAGCAAAAAAACTTATTCCAAAAATTTTATCCAAAATACTTCCTAAAACTGCTCCAATGAAAAGCCCAAGAATAATGGAGAGTAGAAAGTTTACTATGGATATTTTCAAGTAAGAACCATTTTTCTTGTTTTACCATTAATTTTTTTACGCAAATTAAATCAACAAAAAAAGTAAAATTTCGTATAGAGAACTCTCATTCACTTTAAAAAGAGGAGTCATTTCACGTAACTCCTCATGAAGTATTAATTCTTTCAGAAAGTCTATAGTTTATCTGCTGCTCTTTCGTACTCCTTAGCTTTAGCCTCCAAAACATTTGCTTTTTCTAAAGCTTCTTTTTTTACATTTTTTTGATAAATTTTCTTTCCACCTCTTCTGACCTCTGCAGCCTCCCGTAGAGTTTTCGCTTCTTCATGCAGGTGCGCTGCTTTTTCTTGAAGATACTTTTTAACAGCTTGCTTTTGTTCTGGGTAAACAGCTTTTTTAATCAATAGCTCTTCAAATCTTTCCAATGCAAAGAGAAAGGAGAGATTACCTAATAATAAAAAAATTATGAAAA
>CALDSP010000312.1 GCA_937924465.1 uncultured Leptospiraceae bacterium | reverse complement strand
TTAAAAATAAGAAATAAGTTATCTACAATTTACATTTTATCTCAAAGAGGAATTTTACTCACCTCATCTAACGAAGGAAAAAGTTGGAATTTAGTGGATTTTGTAGATGGTCGATTTCGAGACTTTTCTATTGTGAATAGTAACACTATTATTATTGTTATGGAAAATGGAGATGTAATCCGTTATAAGGTGAATGAAGGAATCACAAAAATTATTTTAAAGTCTTTTGAATCTAACTTAAATGCTACACGAGTTCGGTTTTATGACTCAAAGCTAGGTTTTATTTTGGATTCCTCTGGAGGAATTTGGATTTCTAGAGATGGAGGTGAAAATTTTACGTTACAAAAAGTTACGAATCTTCGTTTGGAAGATATTGCTATTTTAAATGAAAATAAATATTTTGTTGTGGGAGAAAGGGGAACTATTTTTAGAACTGAAGATGGAGGAAATTCTTGGAAAAATCTTACTCATAAAAATATTACCTTCACGAAAGTTTGGAATATCCAAGATCAAAACACTGATTATATTTTAATATTAAATAATTTTGAACAAATTTTAGTTTCGAAGGACTTAGGAGAAACATGGGAAGTTTCTTATACTCCAACGAAAAGCGGAAATCTCTTAAGTATGACTCCAATCAATCCTCGTTTTGGTTTTAAAGCTCTCAATCCCGATGATGACATACTTCAAGATGCAGAAAATCAAAATGATAAGGAAAGTAAACGGAGTCCAGTTATGGGTGACATTCTTGCTGTTGGGGAATTTAGTTTGGTTTCTATTTTAGATATTAAACCTGAAGGTCTAGTTTGGCATAGAATCTCTGGAGGAGATAGTATTTTTTCTTTATATTCCATATTGAACTTTATTTTTCCATTGCTTGCTATATGGATATTTTTTGTAATGTTGTATACTCTTATTCCTAATTCTAGAGTTCCTTTAAAATCTGCAATGCTTGGTTCTCTTATTACAAGTATTATATTTTTACTTTTCTTATATGCCTTTGCTATTTATGTGAGATCTTTTTCAACTTCTACGATGATTATTTATAGAGCTTTAGCAGCCGTGCCTTTATTTTTACTTTATATTTATGGAATTTCTCTCATTATCCTTTTAGGAGCTGAAATTACTGCAACTTTGCAACATAAAGAAAAATTTCTACGCATCCAAGATCCCTTTGATCAAAAAGAATTTATTGATAAAAACCAGTTTTTTAAAACAGTGGAATTACTTACAGAAGTTTATCTTTCGCAAACAACAAAAAGAAAATTATTAAAATTAGACCAATTGGAAAAGGAACTACAAATTGATAATAAAGATTTAGTGAACATTACTGATAAATTAATTTTAAATGGTTACATTTTAATAGGGAAGGATAAGGAAGTTGTGCCTTGTTTACTTCCACAAGATGTAAATCTTTTAGATTTATATAAAATCACTTTTCAAGAATCTTTAGAGATTCCAGAAAACTATAAAACTCCTTTGTCCGATTTTTTGTCCACTCGATTTCATATTTTAGAAGAAAACTCAAAAGAAGTTTTGGGTAATTTAACATTTGCACAAATTTTAGATTCAATTTTAAATAAGTGAGGGGGGATATGGAAGAGTTTGATTACATTGTTATTGGCTCTGGTTTTGGAGGAAGTGTTTCTGCTATGCGTCTTTCTCAAAAGGGATATAAAGTAGCGGTTTTAGAAGCAGGAAAACGGTTTCGTTCTGAAGATTTTCCAAAAACAAATTTTAATCTTCGTAAATTTTTTTGGATACCTAAACTTTTTTGTTATGGAATTCAGAAAATTAATCTCCTAGACGATGTGCTTATTCTAAGTGGGGCTGGAGTTGGTGGTGGAAGTTTAGTTTATGCAAATACCCTTTACATTCCTCCCAAAAAGTTTTTTGAAACAGAGATTGTTAAGAAAATGGGTGGAGAGGAAGAAATTTTACCTTTTTACAATATTGCTCAAAAAATGTTAGGTGTCAAAGAGAATCCACGTTTAGGTGAGGTGGATGAGCTCATGCGAAAAACAGCGGCTCATTTTGGCATGGAAAAAACTTTTAAACCTACCCCAGTGGGTGTGAACTTTCATGAAAAGAATGAATACGATCCTTATTTTGAAGGAGAAGGTCCTTTAAGAAACACATGTAATTTTTGTGGTGGTTGTATGGTAGGATGTCGTTTTAATGCTAAGAATACTTTAGATAAAAACTATTTATTTTTTGCGGAAAAATTAGGTACTCAAATTTTTCCGGAAACTACAGTTTTAGAAGTTCGTCCTATAGGAGAAAAGGGAGAAAATGGATATGAGATTTTAACTAAATCCACAACAGGAATTTTTGGTTATCCTCGTAAAAAATTTCGAACCAAGGGAGTTGTATTTTCTGCCGGTGTGTTAGGAACTTTAAATTTACTGATTCGTATGAAAGAAAAAAAGATCTTGCCCAATCTTTCTAAAATGCTTGGAAAAGTGGTTCGTACAAATAGTGAATCTATAGTTGGAGTAACCTCCTTAAACAAAAATGTAGATTATTCTAAAGGTGTAGCAATCACTTCTAGTGTTTATCCCGATGAAGATACTCATATTGAGCCCGTTCGTTATTCAAGTGGATCCGATGCTATGGGCATTTTAGCTGCTCCTTCTTTAATTGATGGGGGAGGAAAAGTGCCTAGACAGGTGCGTTTTCTGTGGAGTTTTATTCAACATCCATTTCGAACCATTCGGTTTTTATTTCCTTTTGGATTTGCAAAACGTTCTATTATTTTACTTGTTATGCAAACAGTCGACAACAGTATTGAAGTTTTCCGAAAAAGAAAATGGTTTTTTCCTTTTTTAAAAACACTTAGTTCTAAACAAGAAACTGGAAAAAAAATTCCTACCTATATTCCAATTGCCAACGAATTTGCAAGAAAACTAGCTCAAAATATAAATGGAGTTGCCAGAAGTTCTATTAATGAAGTAGCTTTAAACGTTCCTACTACAGCACATATTTTAGGAGGAAGCATTATCGGAGAGACTCAAGAAGAAGGAGTTATAGATTTACAAAATCGAGTTTTCGGCTACAACAATATGTTCGTTTGCGATGGTTCTATGGTTCCAGCTAATTTAGGAGTAAATCCCAGTTTAACAATTACGGCTTTAACAGAAAGAGCCATGAGTTATATTCCGCCAAAAGAAAAAGAAGAACCAAAATTTTTTGAATTTGAAAAGAAATGGAATATTTTATCAATCTTAACAAGAAAAAAAGATTCTACTTTGCACCCAACGTCCATGTTAGAAAAGAAAGATATTTCTACTACTTCAAAAAAAGAAGATACTCAAATAAAAAAAAAGAAAAATTTTAAAAAAAGAAAATGAAAGAGTATGGCTTATTTTTTTTTCTAATAAGCTTTCCTTTGTTTTCTAAATGTATAAGTGGAAATTGTACAAATGGATATGGTACTGCTGTTTTTCCAAAGGGAATTTACATAGGAGAATGGAAAAATGGAAAGGCAGATGGAAAGGGTAGACTAGAATATAAAAATGGAAATATTTACTATGGAGAATGGAAAAATGGGAGAGCAAACGGAGTAGGGGAAATGTCTTATGCAGATGGAACAAAGTATGTTGGGGAATGGGTAGATAGTCATGCTCATGGTTATGGGACAATCTATGATAAAGATAACTCAATCATTTATCAAGGTAAATGGGACAAAGGGAAAATGGTAGATAAGGAACAAGAAAAATGAAGCAATTGAATCTAGTTTTATTATTTATTTCATTTAGTATCTATTCTACTGAAGAGTGCATTCAAGGAAATTGTGAAAATGGGATTGGGATTCTTCGCTATGAAGATGGCAGTATATATGAAGGAAACTTTGTAAATGGAAGGTTGGAGGGAAACGGAAAAGCAAGTTTTTCTGATGGTTCTGTGTATGAAGGAAAGTTTAAAGATGGTACAGCACATGGAAAAGGACATTTTCGAAAAGCTGATGGAGAGCAGTATCTAGGCAGTTTTAAAAATGGCAAATATAATGGAAAAGGAAAAATGCTTACCAAGGAAGGCAATTATTATGAAGGAAATTTTAAAGAAGATGTTTTTCATGGAACGGGTCTTATGATTTATACAAATGGTGAGTTGTATTATGGAAAATGGAAAAATGGCCGTCGCAGTGGAAAGGGTAGACTTTATCGCAAAGTTTTTGAAGGCAATTGGAAAAATGATAAACCAGATAGATAGAGAGTTATTAAACTAGTTAAGAATTTTTTGTTAAACAAATTATTTAGCACTTCTTGTCCTTCTCTCATACCAAATTAGTTTGAAGACTCAGCTTTATAATTAATTTTCTTATTTTTATGAAGTATTTTTTATAAGAGAGTGCATTTATAAACCGTACTTTTCTAAGAATTAGAAATTTCAAATTTGAAGTTACAATCTAAGACTTTTGAAATCATTAAAGAAATTTCTCTTGACTTATAAAGAATATTTCCGTAAATCTTAATATGAATTTAGATGCAGCAAAACTAGACGCTTGGTTTCGAAAGATTTTAAGTATTACCACAATCATTTTAGGGATTTTTCAGCTTTATCTTACTGAAAAAAATCTATATCTAGACTCTGCTTTTGTAGTACTAATGGCTGGTGCCGTTGGGTATTATACTAATTTTCTTGCTATCAAAATGCTTTTTCAACCTAAACAGGGCAAGGTGCTTGGTTGGGAAGGTTTAGTTCCTAAGAATAAACCTAGAATTGCAAAGAGTTTAGGAGGAAGTATTCAAAGAAGACTTCTTGCGCCCGAAATTATTCTTAGTTATGTTTATGAAAAAAATTTAATTGAAAAAGGTACGGAAAAAGTTGGAAAATGGCTCGATGAACTTTTGCAAGATGAACATTTTCGTTCTACAGTCACAAATAAAATTATTTCTCTTTTAAAAGAAAAGGGTCATGAAATCATCAATGCCCTATTTAATTTTACAGAAGATACTCTAAAAGAGTTGGCCAGAAATCCAGATGAAATTCAAAAAGCTTGGGAAGAAATTCGTAAAAAAATTATTCATTACATCCAAGATAGAAAAAACCGCGAAGACTTGGCTTTTAAAATAAAAAAAATTTTACTTGAAGAACTACCAAAAATTGCACAAATTCTGAACCAAGGTATTGAGGAATATTTGGCACGAAAAAAAACTATTGGAAATATAGGAATTGGAATTAAAAAAGTATTTTCACTTAACTCCGAAGCAATTCAAGAAATTTTACAAAAATTTATTGAAGACCCAGATACTTCCGAACAGTTTTTAGGAGCTTTGGATGTTTTAGTGCATGATGCTCAAGAGAAACTTTCTAGTGAAGAAACCCAAGAGAAAGTTGTTCAAAGTGTAAGAGAATGGATTGAGTTCTCGGGAAATTATGCAAGACAACACATTCTTCCAGCGAGTATTGAAAGGCTCAAGAAATATTTAGATGATCCTCGAAATTGGACAAAAATAAGTAACTATACTTTTCGAGTTCTTGAATGGGTAAAAAGTAAATTAGTAGACTTTATTCAGTCTCCAGAGGGAAGCGAATATGTAAAGAAAAATATTGAAAAAGCAATTCATCAAATCAATGTCACTCAACTAGTAGAAGAGCAAGTTATGAAACTAGATACTGATGAACTAGAAAAGCTTATCCTAGATAACACGGGAGGAAACTTAGTCATGATTCAGTTTTTAGGAGGAGTACTTGGGATTATAGCAGGATTCATTCAAGTGCATATACTCTTTGCTATTCCAGTAGCTGGACTAGGGATTTTAACTTGGATTTCTTATTATAGAAATCGTTTACGTTATGCGAATGGGAATGAGAAGTCTGAAAACTAATATGAAAACTAAGTTTGTAAAATATTTTATTTTATTCTCCTTAGTTGTTAATCACTGTACTCCATCTAAAAACGTAGTCGATATTAGTAAAAGTTGGGAATTTAAACTAGGCTATGATATGAGATATTTTAGTTTAGATTCAAGTGTCAATGATCCTAAAACTTGGGAAACTATTGATCTACCAAATAATATTACTTCTTATCTTGGACTTAAAAATTATTCAGGGTATATTACTTTAAGAAGACAAATCCCCAGTGAAATTATTTCTAATTTGAAAGAGACAGATTCTTTAGCTATAGACGTTGGGCGAGTATTAGATGTATCTAGATATTTTATAAATGGAAATTATTTTGCAAATATGGGAGAAGTTCATCCCTATTTGAGCGCGGCTATGAGACCCTTTCTAAGAAATATTCCAAATCAATTTATCAAAAGAGAAAACCCAAACTATATTTATATAGTTCTTTTTACAAACGGAGATTTTCCTCTACAGTTAATGGATAAAATCAAAATTGGAAGATCAGATGAAGTTTTTGTAGAAAGAAACAACAGGGAAATTATTGCTTTCTTTTTTTTAACAACTTACTTGGTTTATGGACTTTATCATATTATTCTTAGCATTCGTAGACCACAAGATAAATACAATCTTTATTTTGGATTATTTTGTATTACAATTTCCATCTATTGGTTTACTGCAAATACCGTAACAAGAGATGCAATCTTTCAAGACAAAGTGATTTTACAAAGAAAACTAGAACATGTTTTTCTTTTTATGTCTACTCCTTTATTTCTAATTTTCTTTAATCAATATTTCAGACGAGATTATGGAAAGTTTTCTTTAGTTTATTTAGGAATTAGTTATATAGTTTCCGTTTTAACTCTTTTCTTATCGATTCCCTTCATGCGAATTTGTATGTCTTTATTTTTGCTTTCTATGCTAGTTGTCGTTTTTCCATATATGTTGTATTTATTTTATAGAGAACTAAAAGCTAAAAATAGAGATGCAAATTTTTTCTTTGTTGGAATTATTTTATTTTCTTTGGGTTCAGCTATAGATATTCTAATTTCAAGAAATATACTGCATAATATTCCTTTTATAAGCAACTACGTTTTCTTTGCAATTATTCTTGGAATTGTATTTCTCATGGCTGATAAGTTCATGAGAGTTACCAATGGATTTGAAATGCTCAGTAAAGAATTAGAAAAAAAGGTGGAAGAGAGAACGAGAGAACTTCACGAAAGTTTAATTGAAATAAAAAATTTAAAAATTCAACAGGATGGTGATTATTTTTTGACTTCTCTTCTTACAAAACCTTTTAGTGAAAAGATGGGAAAATGGCATATCAATCAAAATATAAGTTTAGAAACATTTATAACTCAAAAAAAGAAGTTTGAGTTTAAAAATAAAAAACATGAAATTGGAGGCGATCTTTGTATTTATGATAAGATATACTTACACAATGAAGAATATCTAGTTTTTGTAAATGGGGATGCAATGGGAAAATCCATCCAAGGAGCAGGAGGTGTTTTAGTTTTTGGAACTGTATTTAAAGCAATTTTAGAGAGAACAAAAAAGCAAGAACCAAATCTAAATATATTTCCAGAAGTTTGGCTTCATGATACTTATGAAGAACTTCAAAAAGTATTTTTGAGTTTCAAGGGTTCAATGCTTGTTTCTTGTATAGTAGGTTTAATTCATATTCCAACCGGAGTGATATATTTTTTTAATGCTGAACATCCGTTTATGGTTTTATATAGAGATAAAAAAGCTCAGTTTATTGAAAAAGAAACCACTATGAAAAAAATAGGAACTGATCCAATTTTTACAGAATTTCATTTACAAATCTTTCGACTCAAAGAAGGAGATCAAATCTTTACTGGGTCAGATGGAAAAGATGATTTGAACTTGAATACATTAGAAAGTGGAGAAAGAAAAATCAACGAAGATGAAACTCTTTTCTTAAGGGTTCTAGAAGAGGCAGAGGGAGATTTAAACGCTAGTGTGGCTAAACTTTCTAAGATTGGAGAATTAATTGATGATTTATCTTTATTAAAGGTTGCTTATTTGAAACATTTTGAAGAACAAAAAAATGAAATGATTTTAAATTACTTGAATGAATATAACTGGGAAAAAATAGAAGAAATTGCTGAAACTCAAACAATTCCAAAAGAAGTTTTTTCTTGTCTTATAGAGCATCATATTATAGAAAAAAATTATATAAAAGCAGGATATTGGCTTGATAAAATGATCACCGATTATCCTGAAAGTACTCAACACATTTATTTGGCTTCCTTCATTAAAAAGAAAAATAGGCAATTTAAACTTGCGCTAGAATACGGAAAAAGAGTTTACTATCGACAAAGAGAGCATTTACTAAATTTAATAAATCTAGCGGATTTGTATCATCTTTTTGGAAATAAAGAACTAGCTTTAGAAATAACTAATCTTGCTTTAAAAATTTCACCGAATGAACCAAAAGCTCTTAGATTATTAGAGGTCATACAAAGTTCTATAAAAAATTGAGTGAAATACTTTATTAAGTTATGAATATTTTATTAAATTATATTGATTTTGAGACCTCTTTTTTATGAATATGATTTGACTATATTAAATAAAATATCTCTTTTATCTAATGAAAGTTAGTATTTTCCACGCGTAATTTGGAATAACAAGACTTCTTTATAATCAAAGTATCATAGGTATATTAGAAAATTCTAATATATTTGTTTTTGATAGTACATATAAAGATAAAGAAGTTTTTTTTATAAAATAATAAGACTTTATTGTAATAAACTTTTTATATAGTGAAACTTTGTATAGAATCTTATGTGCTTTGTTTGAACGGACTTTTTTGTAGTTATTCAGGTGGGTCGTAAAATGTAATCTCCCGTTCTAAAATACTTCTTCCTTTACGTAAACTCTTTCGTAACTGTGGAACCCTCATATAGTAGGGTGTAGTAACAACAAAACTCATAGCGCGAAAGCGTTTATCATTTACAATAATATCAAAGTATTCTTCTATTTCTAAAAGTCTCACAAACATAA
>CALDSP010000311.1 GCA_937924465.1 uncultured Leptospiraceae bacterium | reverse complement strand
TTGAGATTTGTTTTGATTTGCTTTTACTTCAGAAACTTCTTTGGGTTCTTTATAAAAGCGATAAATATACATAACATTATTTCGCTTGACAACTAATAACTTATTTTTTACTTCATTTAAAATTTGAATGTTTTCTGTACTGTTTGGATTTCTTGCGAGGGATTCAAATTTATCTCTTACAGTTTGAAAAGGAGTACCCCAAGGAGTATCTCCAAAGGCATTCAAATTGTTGGCTTGTGCGGAAAGTTGACAAATAAAGAGTATACAAAATAATATTCCCAATCTTAACATATAGATATTATCGGAAAAATAAGTTCTAATTTTTACAAAAAAGGATATAAATTGAAACATGACGCCCAAAAACACTGTTTACATTTCCTCAGAATTGAGAGAGCTAATTCCAGAATATATGCAAAGTATGAGCGAGGCTTTGAATCTTATAAAAAATTTAGTTATTGAGCAAAAATGGGATGAAATTCGTAGAGAAGGTCATAAAATGAAAGGACATGGTTCAGCTTATGGTTTTACAAAAATTAGTGAAATAGGAATTGAAATTGAAAAGGCTGTAAAATCTAAATCATTTCAGGAAATTTCAAAACTTGTACAGGATATAGAAAACTATTTAGCAAATTTAGACATTCAGTATAGAGACTGAAACAATTTGTATTTCTATTTTATAAATTAGAAAAAAAACTTGTAAAAATTATAAGTTTAAAATTAAAAAGAGAATGACTATGACTCCAGAAACTGCTGTTCAAACATTCATTGATTGTAAAAAACAAAACAAACCAATTCCTCAAGAGGTGCTAGATACCATTCGCACTTACAAGACTTGGAAAGAAAATTCACTCATTGGACTATTAAACGCAAGTGGGTACTATCCCGACATTTTGCTGGAAGAAAATATGGAAGAAAATATAAAACATCTTCTTGAAGAATATAAAAAAAGAATTGTTCCTAGAGTTATTTTTTAATGGATTTTTTTGAACCTAAAATTTTATACCAAGAAGCCAATCCGTATGAAAGTATGAGTGCTTTTTTAGAGGCAGATGGTCGTACGATTTACTTATATCTTCAATCTCATCATAATCCCGAGTATCCCATGAAAGCTCTTTGGGTGAAAAATACACAAGTTGCTCCATTGCAGTTAGAGAAAGATAAGTTAAGAAATGGAAATGCTCCTATGCTTTGCATGGATGAAGTAGAACAACCAGATCTAAATCCTCTTTCTGTGGACGAAATTCATTTTCTTTGGACAGAAGAGGGAGATGGAGTGGCACTTTTTCAAAAGGAAGAACTGATTGCTTTTTTGCCCCCTTGGTCGGGCATGGAAAATGTGCATGGATATTCCAAATATTGTAAAAAAGAAGCTCTCACCGCCTCTCCTTTGGGAGATGGACAGAATGGAATTCTTGCAGAGAGAATTCAAAAATCTAGGGAATTTTGGAAGTTTCGATCTCAGCCAAATAGTTGGAAATCTATCCAAGAAAGGAGATTAGCTTATTTAGAGGAAAGGTTAGGAAAACACACAAAATATTGGTCTGCTGATGGAGGAAAATTTCCTAAGCTAGGGATTGCACAATTTCAACCTAGTTTTTACGATAATGTAGTAGTTTATTCAACTATTGGGATGAGTGCTCAAAATATGCCGGGGGTTGAGTTTTATTACAAAGATTATTTAGCTTATTCTAGAATAGAATTAGTTTTTGCTTTAAATATTTTGGACTCTGTAGAAGCTACTGAAATTTGGGTTCCACATCTTTTAGGAGAGATTATCAAATATCCATGGATGATGCATAAATGGTTTGGTGAAGCACATATTATTTCCATGCCGCGAAAAGATAGAGATGGACTTCTGCCTTTTTCTTATTTATTTTTAACTAGTAGTTTAGATGGAACTCAAACTTATCCTCTGCGAGATACTTTAAATTCAGAAAATGGGTATCCTATTCGATTTTTGACTTGCATTCCTATTACAGAAGAGGAAATGTATTACTTCAAAACAGTGGGTTCAAAAAAATTCATTGAGATATTAAAAGATAAAAATCAAGGATGGATTCATAGTTCTATTCGGGATCCATTTGTATAAAACAAGGAGATCTATGTTTAAAAGTTCGAAAATTTTTCTTTTGAATTTGAATGCAAAGGGAACTAAAAGAGAACTTTTGGTTTTGTTCACAAAACGTGTTTTTAATTTTGAAAAATTAGCAAAGGTTTTATGAGTTTTTACCTATAATAATCTAGGAAAACTAGGAAATTTCATGAAAAAATATATTTTAACTGACCAAAAAACTTTGACCAGCATTCTGAACAAGTTAGTTGGAAAGCAAATTAACTCTATCACTGAAGATAAGAAATATATCATCAATAAGGTTCTTGCAGAGAAAGATTTAAATAGTTCTACAAATATCATTCTTGCCGCAGTGGAAGGGGAGATTGGCAAGCCTCAAACTTTAATGTCTATTATGCGAGAGAACAAAGTTGAAATACGTCTCAAACAAGAAAACCCCTACAGGAATGATTTATACACTGTTTTGGAAGTAATTATAGAACCTTTAGAACGTTCTGCGGCGCGAGCCACTATCAAAAATATTAAACTTTATAATTTACATTACTCACCACAAATTGATTTAACTTCTGTTTTATCTATTTATGGAAAAACTTCTATTATAACACAGACTATTCAGCAATTTCAAATTATGTTGGAAACTTCGCTGAATCAATATGGTTATTTCATTACCAAAGCTCAAGTAGGTTTTTATTATTCAGCAGATACTCCACTTTTAAATGCCCTTGCCGATGCGAAAGCAGCGTATTTCATGAGAGATGCTTACAAAAAGCAGTTTTATACAGAAAGAGGATTTTTCAATCCTAATCTAAAATTTAAACCTCAATTTATTGATTCTATGGTACAAGCTCATTTACTTGAAAATGTAAAAAGCATTTTAATTGTACCTTTTTTTGGAAATGGCAATGTGCTTTTAGGCTACGTTGAGCTTTATAGTAGCCTTCCAAATCTAGGAAATGAAATTCTAACCAAAGAAATTGAATCTGCTAATGGAATTGGGCCTCTCATTAATTTTATTGAGTCTCGTTGTGAGGATTTTACTTTTGAATTGGAATTGGCTTATGTAAAAGAATGGAAATTATTTGCACAAAAAGAAGATGCGATTGATATAAGCCAAGATGGTCGTGGACTTGGACTTAGTTTAACCGGTGGAGAAGATAAAGATTATAGTTTTTTAGATAGGGGTTGTAAACTAGCTTTTACGATTTCTATCAATAAAAAGAATTATTTGTTTTATAGTAGTGTAAAAAATGTAAAGAAACCCAAAGATCCAAATGGAAATTGGAATGTTGGGGTTCGTATTTTTAGTTGTGATAAACCAGAAGGAATTAGTTTATTGGCGGCTTATGCAACTCAACTCATCTCAAATAATTTAGGATAGGATGGATTTAGAGACTAAAGAACTCCTTATTAAAATTTCAGAACAGTTAGAAAAACTTACACAGCAACTTGCAGAATGCCATGTTTCCCAAGCAGAAAGTCAGGTTAATTCTATACTTTACATGGTTCCTATTTTTGGAATTGTGTTTGGTAGTACGCTTTTGTTTTTTATTTTTTATTGGTGGTATAGACAAAGGTTAGAACTCATTCGAAGTGGTTTATACAAACAGGTTCAATTTGACCTTAGGGCATATTCTTTTTTTTTAGGACTCTTGTTGACATTTACGGGAGGAGTTTTATCCTTAGTATTTATTATGGTGTTAGGGAAATCCTTAGCCATTTTAGGAGGGTTAGTTCCATTAGCAGTTGGTTTGAGTTTGTTGACCTTTTACAAGTATCAAAGGTAAACCATATTTCTCTTACAGAAGAACAAGAATTAATTCAAAAAATTCTTGCAGGAAACGAAAAAGAGTTTGATTACTTCATTCGTAAATATTATAAACAAGTTTTTTTGCAAGCTATAAAATACACACAGACTCCAGAGGAAGCAGAGGATATTGCTCAAGAAGCCTTTCTGGTTGTTTATGAAAAACTTTCTACCTTTAAAGGAGAGTCTAAGTTTTCTAGTTGGCTTTATTCTATTACACAAAATCTCATTTTTATGAAATATAGAAATCAAAGAAAGGTTCAATATACCTCTATAGAATTTCTAGACTCTTTCTCACAAATGGAGAGCTTAAGTCCAGAAAAAGAAAGTTTGGAACAAGAGTTTAAAAAATTTTTTCATTCTTTGTTAGAAAGATTACCAAAAATGTATCGAACTCCTATTCAAATGCATTATTTTGATGGATTGAGTTATCCTGAAATTTCTGCAAAGTTGAATACAAAACTCAATACAATTAAAAGTCATATTCTTAGAGGAAAAAGCCTCTTAAAAAAGTGGTTAGAGCATGAAAACAAATAATATTTCAGAAATGAAAGTTCGAAAAATTATTTTTGCAAATATTCTTCCACTAAAGTACTTTTATTCTCTTGTTTTTTTTTTAGTACTCTTGTTTGTCTCTCCTTTGCTCCTTTTAGTTTCTGTTCAGACATTTGAGTTGTTTCTTTCTCATCCTATTATTTTAAATAGTTTTGGTATTTTGTTTTTGTTTTTTTCTATTATTTCTGTGTTGTTATTTGTCCAATTAAAAAACCCATATATGCAAGAATGGAAAGATAGACTTGGCTATGAAGAAACTCATTTATGATTTTATGCTAATGTATGTTTTTTTCTTTTTGTTTTCTAATCTTTCCCTAATTGCACAAAATAATAAAAATCTAACTGCTACTCAAGTTTTAAATATGCCTTTGGATGAGGCTTTTCAAGAAATTCGAAACCTCAACAAAGAAGAAACAAAAGTTCTAATAGACCAAATTCGAGTAGAGGCTAGAAAAGATTATCCTAATATAGAAAAATTCTATTTGCTTATTTCTCATTTAGAATCTATAAAAGCTATTGAAGAAGAGAAGTCACGCTTAAAAGATTTAAATTTAGTATATGCCTCAGGTCTAATATTATTTTTATTTGTTTTGTTATATGTTTTATATTCTCAAAAACAAGCCTTATTAAAAATTCAACAATATAAGCAGGAATGACTTCTTATTTTTCCATTGAAGAAATTCAAGGACAAGAGTTTGCATTACGTTACGCGCAATATTATTCTTTATATCCAAATCGTATTCCACATTTACTAATTTTTCATGGACCAAGAGGCACCGGAAAATATTCACTTGCTGAAAGATTAGCTTATAAACTTTTGTGTTTTGAAAAAAGAGGTTGTGGGGTCTGTGATTCTTGTAAATTATTTTTTCATTATTCTCACCCTGATTACATTGTTTTTCCAGAAGATAAACCAATTGCAATAGGGGAGGAAGATGATCCTCCCGAGTTTACTGTAAGATGGTTACTTTTTAAAGTTCTCTTGTATAAACCACATACTTCAAATTTACGAATTATAATTTTTCCAGATGCAAGCATTCTAGGACAAGAAGCGGAAACAGCACTTTTAAAAACTTTAGAAGAG
>CALDSP010000310.1 GCA_937924465.1 uncultured Leptospiraceae bacterium | reverse complement strand
ATCCTCATAGTTCAATCTCTAAAGTTTATGTGCATATAGAGAGGGAATTAAATCGCTATCCTACAAAATATGAATATATTTATATTTTAAAAAAAGGAAGTGGACTTCAAAAAGGCTTTTGGAAAATATCTAATGTAATAGTGAAGGTGATACGATGACAGACATATTATCTCAAGATGAAATTGATGCTCTCTTAAATGCAATTTCTACAGGGGATGTAGCCGAAGAAGAGTATTCATCTGTTGGAGAACAAAAAAAAGTTAAAATTTATGATTTCAAACGTCCAGACAAATTTTCAAAGGACCAAATTCGAACTCTCCAAATGATGCATGAAACTTTTGCCCGACTAGCAACTACGGGACTTTCTGCACAACTTAGGGCTCTAGTAGGCGTTCACGTTGCCTCTGTAGATCAGCTAACATATGAAGAATTCATTCGTTCTATTCCCAACCCTACTACATTGGCTGTTATCAATATGGATCCTCTTAAAGGATCAGCCATTTTAGAAATTGACCCATCTATTTCCTTTACAATCATTGATAGGCTTTTTGGAGGAAAAGGAGAATCCACTAAAATTAGTCGGGAGCTTTCCGATATAGAACTTTCTGTCATGGAAGGAATTATTGTTCGTATCTTAGGGAACTTACGAGAGTCATGGTCACAAGTCATTGACTTAAGACCACGTTTAGGAAATATTGAAACGAATCCTCAATTTGCGCAAGTAGTTCCACCTAACGACATGGTAGTTTTAATCACTTTGGAAACCAAAGTAGGTGATGTAGAAGGAATGACTAACCTTTGTATTCCTTACATTACAATTGAACCAATCATCAATAAGCTCTCTGCTCAATACTGGTATGCTACAGTTCGAAGAGGCGAAACTGATCAAAACAAAGCAATAATTCAAGAACGTTTAGATGGAGTAACTATTCCACTCATTGCAGAAGTAGGCTCACTCGAAGTTAGTTTTATGGATTTAATGAATTTACAAGTTGGAGACGTTATTAAACTTGAAAACACTCCAATAAAATCTGAAATGGTAGTTAAAATTGGAGAACGAAAAAAATTCAAAGCTATTCCAGGAAAAGTTGGAAACCGACTTGCAGTGCAAATTGGAGAGATAATCGAAGAAATTCCAGATGAACTCCTAGGTTCTACACGCTCTGAACAAGAGTATTAAACTCGTACTCGCACAACGTAAGGATTGATTTTATTTTCAAATTTTCTTTCTGCAATTTCTATGTTTGTTCCGTCTTCAAAAAGTTGTAAAAGATTTTTTTTTAAGAATTCTTTATCCCACTCTTGAAAAATTGGCATAGGACTAATTTCCAAATAAAGTTGTTTGATAGACTCCTGCGTGAAGCGAAATTGATAAATAGGGAAATTTCTTAAAACGCGATTTATATCAATTGGATTTACTTTTTCTCCATTACGTCCGTAAAAAAATACTGGAATCCGAACATCATATAAATACAACCTTGGAGTAATCTCTCCGCAAGAACAAGCAGTGAATGAAATTTTTCCCAAATCCCCTGTTTGATACCGCACTAATGGTAAAAAAGGATTTCTTCCACCTGTTACAGTAATAAAACCAATCTCTCCTTCTTTTTTTGGATTTCCTTCTTCATCTGTAATCTCTACAAAAATATCATGTGGTAAAATATGAAAAGCTTCCTTTTCAATAGGACAAGAATAAGCAATAGGACCTGTATCATTTAAAGAATAAAAATCTATAACCTTGGCGCCTAACGTTTCCAATTCTAGTCGCAAACTAGAAGACAAAGCCATTGAAGTAGAAAGAAAAGCTTTGGGAATGTGTGAAATTTTTTTCTCCAAATAATCAGCAAAACCAATAGGATTTCCAGACAAAAATTGAGGTTTAAATTGAGAAATAAATTCTTGAATATCTGTTTTATTTTTCCATGAATTATGATTCAAGTTAAGTTTACAAAATCCCACTCCATTTAAGATAGGCTTCACTGTGCAATAAACAGCTGTTTGGTTTTGAGAATAAATTTGCATTGCAATCACTATTTCGGGATTTAAGTCTAAACTAATTCCATTTTTTTCCAAAGCATATAAAATCAAATAATTATAACATCCTATTGCTTTTGGATGATTTGGGCAAAGAATGCTATGTCCAGTTGTACCAGAAGTAGGATTAATTATTAGTCTATCTAAAGAAATATTATATGGAATAATAAGAGATAAACTTTCAGAAAAATCTTTACGTTGTGTGACAGGTAAAGAAAAAAATTGTTGCTCAACGTCAAAGTATTTAAATTTACTTTCATAAAACCAAGTTGTTCTTTTAATTTCTTTTACATATTCCAGAATTTCTAAAGGAGGGGTAGAGCTAGAATATCTTTTTTGTCTTAAAAAAATTTCAAACTCTTTCAAAAAAGAAAGATCTTCTTTTTGAATTCTATCTCCACAATAATAATTCCAAATAGGAGCGGCTTCATGTTCTTCTATTTTTTTTAAAAATCGGAAATGTTTTTCTTCAATTAAGGGAACTCTTTCTTTTAATTCTTTTGGTATCATAATCACTCTCCCGACATACGAGAAGCAGCCTCTTCTGCTTCTTTTTTTCTAATAGCTTCCCGAATTGCCTCTTCTCTTACAATTTGCGCCTTTCTAGTTTCATTTATGAGTTTAACTCGCTCTATAGAATCTAATGAAGAGAGTCTTTCTATTGCATAACGTTCATTTTCTTGTTCGGGGATATATCCTAAATGATACAAAACAAAACGACAGAGTTCTTCTCTTTTTTCTGAATCTAGAATAAACTTTTCTGCTTGAACTATATCTTTATAAGGAAATAATTTTTCTTTAAAGAGAGATTTTACTTTTTCTTTTAAAAAAGGCTTGTTTTTAAAATATGAATAATGAAGTAAATAAATAGTAATTGAATAAATTTTTAATAAATTTTCAAAACCACTCTGATCATTTTGATAAAAAAAATCTAAGTCTTGGGAATTGGGAAACTCTCCCCATATAAAATAAGCTAAATCCGAATAAAGAGCTATAACATAAATATGATTTTTTAGTTTTATTTTACTTAGAGAAAGTTTGGAAACAACAGGATATAAAAACTCTTTAGGAGTTTCTGAAACTCTGTTTATTAAACTAAAAATTGAAGGACCTTTTTCCATAAAATAAAACTTTTCAATAGAAAACCAAAATAAATTTATTTATCAATCATTCTCTTATATTATGCAATAAAATTTTAAATATTATATTATAATTTTTTCATAATAATTTTTTAGCTTTTTAAATTCAATCGAAGTATTAAATAGGAACCTAAATCTTTACTTTATATAAATATGAGTTTAACTTAAGAGACAACTTTTGACTATTTCTCAAAAATTCGAGTCGGGCGTATTTTTGCGTACTTTTTGGATAAAATTTCACTCCTCTCATACATGAAGTATGGATTTATTCTGAACGAACAAAAACAAAGTTTAAAAATTAAACATAAGAGAAAAACCGTTTCTACTCTTAGAATTCCTTCTTGGCTAAACGCTACTATGAAAAAGGGATTTCAAAGACATGGCAGCTTGGATAAATACTTGGGTATATTACTAAAACGTTACCGATTTCTTTTATACTCTGACTACTTCAAGCCATCTGAAAATCCTAAAACAGAATATCAAAAGAGAGGACAGATTTATGTTAAATGGAAGTTTCGCCCAGAAAATAGAGATTGGTTGGAACTCAAAATGTGGGGGGATGCTTTGGGTATTTCTGCAACTTATATGTTTGTCAGACTTTTAGAGATTGAAAAAGAGAATGACTCTGTTGTAAATGAAAAATCCTTTCAAACATTCAGCGTTGTTGTTACTACATCCTACTATGCGAGGGTTCCCCAATTACGAAAGAGTTTACATAAAGGACGAAGCATTTTAGAAAGGTGGATCACATTTTACGATCCACCAACACATACACAATGAAGCTACATTTTGATGTTTCAAAAAATTTTGTATAATTTTTTTTAGGAATATGAATTGGAGTTTAGAAGAATTCAATTTTGATTTACCTGAAAAACTAATAGCAAAATACCCTACCGCAAAAAGAGATCTCTCTAGACTTATGTTGGTAAACAGAAAAACTCAAGAAATAAAAATTTTTGCTAAGTTTCAAGATATTATACAAATTCTTAACTCAAATGATATTCTAGTCTTTAATTCTACCAAAGTAAGCAAAAGGAGAGTTTACTTAAAAACATCTACAAGTAGAGTTCATGAATGCTTATTTTTAGAAGAAATAACTCCTAACATTTGGAAATGTTTAATCAAAAATGCATCTAAACTAAAACAAAATAGAGATCTATTTACCCATGATAAAAAATGGAAATTTACCTTGGAAAGAGATTTAGAATTTCAAACTTTATTAAAAACTAATCAAAACATTACAGAAAACTTCTTTGAGATTTATGGAAATATTCCAATTCCTCCTTATTTAAAAAGAAAAGCAGAAAAGATTGATGAAGAACGCTATCAAACTATTTTTGCAAAAGAAATAGGTTCCGTAGCTTCGCCAACGGCGGGATTGCATTTTACGAATGAACTCTTAGAAAAACTTAAACAAAAAGGAATTACTCTTTTAAATGTATGTTTAAATGTTGGATACGGAACCTTTGCTCCCATCACTCAAAAAGAAATTCAAACTAAAAAGCTACATAAAGAAAGCTACACAGTTCCAGAAGAAACAGCAAATTTTTTGAATTCAAAAAAAGAAAATTCAAGAGTTATAGCAATAGGTACAACTACGTTACGTGCATTAGAATCTTGCTTAGATGAAAAGAATCATTATCAATCTGGAAAATTTGAAACTGATTTATTCATTCAACCACAAGATAAAATTCATTCTATTGATGCTTTAATTACAAATTTTCATCTACCAAAAAGTAGTTTATTACTTTTAGTAAGTGCTTTTGCAGGTAAAGAGTTACTTTTCGAGGCTTATCAACGTGCCATTTCCGAAAAAATGCGTTTTTTTTCTTATGGAGATGCTATGTTGATTATATAAGCGTAGTTTGTTTTTTAAGATTTTTGTATAATTCAACTTGACGTCAAAATAGCCTTAAATAACGTGGTTACAAGTGGGGGCCTGTAGCTCAGTTGGTTAGAGCACACGCTTGATAAGCGTGGGGTCATAAGTTCAAGTCTTATCAGGCCCAGAAGGGGTCTTAGCTCAGCTGGGAGAGCATCTGCCTTGCAAGCAGAAGGTCACCGGTTCGAACCCGGTAGGCTCCATTTTTTCTTGCCTATCTACTCTACTCTTTTAATTTAAGCATTAAAATGTTAAAATACATTTCTTACCTTATCTTTTTCTCGTTTTCTCTTTTTTCGCAGTCCTTTCAAAAATCAATCTATGGAATATATCCCTCTGAATACAAACAGTTTTGGCTCTTTTATGAAAAAGAAGAACGAATAGGACAATCTCAAACTATTTTTAGACCTTTTTATTCCAGTTACTATGACAAAAAGCTAAATCACTTTTACTCAACGTCCTTTTATCCACTCTATTACTCTCAAAGTACGAATTATTGGAATAAATGGAGTTTTTTATTTCTCTTTGGAAATGAATCTACTAAACATGAAGACATTGGAGAAGATAAGGATTATGTTTTCACTCCCCTTTTTCAATGGGGTAAAGGAGACACTCCCAAAGATGAATATTTTAGTTTCTTTCCCTTGTTTGGAAAATGGAAATCTAAACTCAGTTGGAGTGAAATTAATTTTTTTTTATTCCCTTTATATATTGATTGGAACCATAAAGAATTTGAAGCTAAAAGTATTTTATGGCCTTTTACTCTTTATGGAAAATCGGATGTTCGCAAAGAATACCGAGTTCTACCTTTTTTTTCTCACAAATCCCATGTTGGAAAGTTTGAACATAATAGTATTTTTTGGCCTTTTATTTCATGGGGAAGAGATAATTTAGACAAAAAGGAACCTACCTCTTATTCTTTTGTTTGGTTTGTTTATGGATATAAAAAATCTTATTATGAAAATATGAAAAGTTTTTCTTTCCTCCCAATCATTGGAACTTGGAGTTTGTTTAGTTATGGTTACGATAAAAGAAAAGCAGAGATAGATTTTACATTTTTATTTTTTTTATTTCAGTATAGTTACTCCAATGACAAAGACTTTCGAAGACTGGTAATCTTTCCTTTCTATGGTTATTCCTATTATGCAAATAAAGAATTTAAATTTATTACTCCTTTTTACATTCGTATGAGAGCAGATACCTATCATGAAAAAACTCATTTTTATTATTTTGTTCCATTTTTTATATATAGCAATAAATTTTTTCCTAAAGAAGAACGAGAAGATTTTTATATAAAAATTTGGCCATTTTACAGATTTCATAGAGATACAGAGGGGAATGTAGAATGGAATGCTTTTTCTCTTTTTCCAATTCGCTCTACCACTTTTGAAAAAATTTGGGATCCTTTTTGGTCTATTTTGGAATATAAAAAACTCATCAATGGAGAAAAACGTTTTTATATTTTTTTGAGAATCTATACCCAAAGATGGAATAATAATGAATTTCATTTACACATTCCATTTTTTATAAACTATTCATCTATAGATGGAAAAAGAAATATAGACATTCTTTATGGACTGGTAGGCTTAGAACAAAACCAATATTCTTATAAGTGGAAATTTTTTTGGTTTCTTGAAATATGATTCAGTTTTTAAAATATTTTATTTACGAAACAATTTATGGAGCAGGCTTCACTTTAATATTATTATTTCAAACTATTTTACAACTTAGAGCTGTTTTTTTTAAACGCCAAGAAATTTTCAATCAAATGTATATCTCTGGAATCAATAGTCTTTTTGTTGTTTCTGTTGTAGCTATTTTTACTGGAATGATTATGGGACTCAATGCCGGACTAGGACTCAAAGATTTTGGGGCAGAAGGACAAATTGGACTTCTCTTAACTATTACTCTTACACGAGAAATGTCTCCTTTTATGACTGCCCTTATTTTGAGTGCCTCCGTTGGCTCTGCTATTGCTGCGGAGATTGGAACCATGAAAGTTTCAGAAGAAATCGATGCTCTAGAAGTTATGTCTATTGATCCCGTTCGATATATTGTAATGCCCAGAATTGTAGGATTTTCTTTAATGGTGCCCGTTCTTTGCGTTTATGCTACAATTCTTGGAGTTTTGGGTGGAGCTGTGGTTGGTCAATTTCAACTGGGAGTAGACTATCGAGTCTACTTTAGAGATGTCATCCAACGTATTGCTTCACTAGATGGACTCAAAGATTTATATGTAGGTTTATTTAAAGGATTTGTATTTGGTATTATTGTTTCCTCTGTTGCATGTTCCAATGGACTTAGAACTACGAATGGAGCAATTGGAGTTGGACAATCCACACGTCAGGCGGTAGTTACCTCTTTTCTTGTGGTGATTTTCTTTGGTTACGTGATTACTGCTATTTTTTATAGGTGAAAACATGAGCAATGAAATCATGATTGAAATGAAAAATGTTCACAAAACGTTTGGAAAACGAAAAATTCTACGAGGAATGAATTTCTCTGTAAAACGCGGGGAAACTATGGTCATTTTAGGACCTTCTGGAACCGGAAAGAGTGTGACACTCAAACACATTACAGGATTAGTTACCCCCGATGAAGGAGATTGTTTTATCAAAGGGGAATCCATTTCTTATTCTAAGCCTAAAGATAAAGAGAGGCTTCGCTCTTGTATGGGTGTACTCTTCCAATCAGGAGCCCTTATCAATTGGCTTACTGTATATGAAAATGTAGCTTTGCCTCTTCGAGAACATAAATTGGCTAATGAAGAAGAAATTCATAGGATTGTTATGGAAAAATTGAGATGGCTAGACTTAGTTCATGCAAAAGACAATCTTCCAAGTGACATCAGTGGTGGAATGAAAAAGAGAGCAGGAATTGCCCGTGCCCTTACTACAAATCCAGAGATTTTACTTTATGACGAGCCTACATCTGGACTAGACCCCGTTATGTCCAATGTGTTTAACGAATTGATTCTTAGACTGCAAAAAGAATTAAAAGTCACCTCTGTTGTAGTTACTCATGACATGCAAAGTGCTTATATGATTGCAGATAGAATTACATTCATTTATGAAGGAGAGGCTATTTTTTGTGGCACAAGTGAAGAATTACAAAAATCAAACAACGGAATTATTCAACAATTCATTCACGGTAGAACTAAAGGTCCTATGATCATTGATCATTCTGAACTGGAAAGTAAAAATAAATTTCAAGAAACAACTCCAAATATACGCACAACGTAAGCTTTTCCTATATGAAACCTTCCCTCATTTAAACTAATTTCTTTTTCTTCTCCTTCTAAAATTTTTAAGTTTGGAAAATTTTTTTGAAAAAATTCAAGTTCATAAAGCATATTCTCTTCTTTCGGACCACCTACCTGTGGATAAATTTTTTGATATTCTAAATGCTTTTTGTGAAATCCTTCTAAGATTATATAAGAATTTGGTTTAAGATATAAAAAAAATTTTTTATGATATTCAATTTGTTTTTGAATAGGAAAATGAGCAAAGATAAGTCCTAAAGCATCAAAGCTTTGTTTTTCATAATTCATATTTTCTATTTCGCAAACATCATAAGTAATGTTTACACCAAATTTAACCGCGAGCCGAAGAGCTTTTTCTTTTGCTATCTCACTTTGATCAAATCCAAATACTATAAACCCTTTTTGAGCAGCATAAACTCCATTTCTTCCCTCCCCTTCACAAGGAAGTAAAATTTTTCCTTTGGGAATACTACTCAATTTTTCTTGAAAGTATACGTTAGGTTTTTCTCCATAAATATACTCATTTGATCTATAGCGTTCATTCCAAAATTCTTTTGACAACACTCACTCCTCATTCCAATTGTAAATGTTTTGAATTGTTTTTAAAATTCTAAAATTTGCAGACAAAGAACCTTTTATAGAATTAGAATTACTATGAAAATTATCCAAAATTTCTTTATAAAGTTTTATCCAAGGATTTTGATTATAAAGTTTTTTTGGAAAAGAAATTTCTTTTAAGCTTTTAAATCCACTATACAAATGAGATTCCTTAGAAATAAAAAATTTATGACCATCGTTACTAAGTATAATTCTTGCTTGGGTTGTTTGTATATCAATTTCAAATTGAAAATAATTTCTCTCCCCACCAACCTCTAGAAATACATATTTATCTTGATTGTACTTTAACATTGCTAATACTTGTTTTTCTATTTTACTTTTTTTGAAATAAAAAATTTTTGAATAAACTATCTCTGGAACACTTTCGAAAATAAAATCTAAAAAATCAATCACATGGGTTCCATCGTGAAGTAATGGACCTCCCCCTTTTTTTTGAAATCCTATTCCCGGATCTTGACTTGAAGTAAGCACATTTGCTCGAATTGTTTTTAATTCTCCATAAGTTTTCTGACGTACAACGTCCTTAGCAAATTCATAAATAGGATGATACCTTCTTTCATGATTGACCCAAATTTTTGTTTTGTTTTCCTTCGCCAATTTTTGAACTTTTTCAAGATCATCTAAATTTTTTACAATTGGCTTTTCTACTAAAATGAAAGGAATTTTTTTATTTAAACAAAAAAGTAAGTTTTCTAAGTGAGACTGTGAACTAGACGCAATTACTGCGAAATCAAAGTTTTCTTTGTAAATACCTTCTAAATGAGTAAGAATAGTTTGGGAACTTAAATTCCAATCTTTTAAAAATAAAGAAATTTTATCTAAACTACTATCATAAATTCCTTTTAGTTGAAAATGATTTTTGAGCTTAGAATTTAGAATGACTCCTGCATGAGTACAAGGATGATAGCGTTTTGGATCTTTTTCTAAAATAGATGCAATTCTTCCTAAACCCAAAATTAAAGTCTTCATTTTCATAAAATGGATTTCTGTGCCTCAACGTAATAAATACACTTTTTTTCATTTAATTTTTTTTGTTCGTAATGGGAAATTGGAAAATTTTCTCTTTGAAAAGAATAACTTATTTTTTCAAAAAACTTAGAATTTCTTCGTAAGTTTCGAATTACACTCCGAGCATAACCTCCATGATCACTTGCAAAATAAAACAAACCTCCACTTTTTAATAAATAAAAGAGTTTTTTGGGAAACTCTTCGTTAAAGGTTCTATGTTTATGATGTTTGTTTTTAGGCCATGGATCGGGAAAGTTCAAGAGGATTTCATGAAAGCTATTGGGTTCAAAGAACTCTTCTAAAAACCAATTGAAGTTTGCATTTAAAAATCGAATGTTAGTTAAATTTCTTTTTTGAATTTTTCGAAAGGTCTCTTTTAGTCTATCAGGTTTTTTTTCTAATAAAATAAAACCTGTTTTTGGCTTTTGAATAGCTAGTTGAATGGCAACTTCTCCCCATCCTGAACCGAGTTCTAAAAAAAAAGTTTCTTTGTCGGGAAAAATCTTAGTTAAATTTAAAGGTTGTCCCCATTGAACTTCTAAAAAAAGTTGAGAACTGAAGTTTTTTTTAGTTGCTATTTTCCATAGTTTTGAAAGAATTTTTTCATCCACAAAAACAAAGTTGTATCGAAAATAAAAACAACAACTCATTTTCAAAGATTTAGTTACGGAGCCTATGATTACTAAAAAAGATCCCAAAAAAATTATTCTCATTGATTCTAATCCAAGTTTCTTAACAAATTTAGTAAAAATCTTAGAACCATGGAAACTCAATTCAGATGTAGAAGTACATACTTTTACTAGTCCTGCAAATGCTTTATTGTTTTTAGATAAATATTATTCTAAAATTTCGGTCATACTCACCGACTTTGGCATGACTCAAGTCAATCCACTTGAGTTTATAGACAGAATTGATAGAAAAGATAGAACTTATCAAATTATCATTCTTGCCACTAATTTAAACAGAAATCTTACGGAATCTTTTCTGCATTTAAATATTTTTGATTTATTACACAAGAATGAACCTCTTCCAAAAATCGCGGACTCTATCAAACAAGCCTATGTTTTTTCCTTAAAAAAAGAAGAACAGAAAAATCGATTTGAATCTTACTTACAAGAAATTCGTAAAGAAAATTTTTCTCAAACCATTCAAGATTTTTCCTCTTCTATTTTGGGTTCCAGCAAAGAAATCCTAAGTTTAAAAAAACAAATCAAAAAAATTGCTCCAAGTGCAGCACCTTGTTTAATTGTAGGAGAATCGGGAACTGGAAAAGATTTGGTCGCAAGAGCTTTGCATGAAGAGTCTACTCGTAAACAAAATCCTTTTGTAGTGTTTAATTGCGCTTCTTTTCCAAAAGAAAGTATTGAAGCCGAACTTTTTGGATACCGCCGTGGAGCATTTTCCAATGCAACTTACGACAAACAAGGACTTTTAGAATTAGCTAATAATGGAACATTGTATTTTGATGAAATCAGTGAGTTACCAATTGAAATTCAAACTCGCATAACAAATTTTTTGGATGATGGACAAATTCAAGTTCTAGGGGATACAATTCCAAAAAAATTAGATATTCGAATTATAGCCTCTACAAGTGAAGATATTGAACAAGCCGTAAAACAAGGAAAAATTAAACATGAATTGTACTTCCGTTTAAATGTAATTCCACTTTTCCTCCCGCCCCTACGCGAAAGAAAATCAGACATTAAAGAATTATTTGAAGCTTTCTTAGCTTATTATTCAAATCAAGAAAACAAGCCCAACTTGAAATATGATGAATCAATTCTTCTTTACTTAGAGAACTATTATTGGCCTGGAAATATAAGAGAACTAAAAAATGTCACTCAACGTATTGTTTTATTTTTAGAAGGAAATTTTGTGAAGTTAGACAATATTCCAATAGAAATTCTTCGTTACAAAGAACTGGAAAGACGAGATGACCCAACCACCACAATGGAAAGACCTGTTCTTTCTATGAAAGAAATTGAAAAACGCTCTATTGAAAAAGCTCTTAAAAAAGCAAATTATAATAAAGAACTAGCTGCAAAAACTTTAGGAATTTCTAGAGCATCTATTTACAGAAAGATGAAGGAGTATGGAATTGAATGAGTGCCTCCCCCCACTCTCGTACATTTCCTGCACCTAAACAAACAAGTAAATCTTCTTCTTTGAGAGAAGAGAGAATTTCTAAAATGTCTTTGTTTTTATCTCCACTTAAAAGTTGGACTTTAGACTTATTTTTCATGTTATCTAAAATTAAATCACTACTTACACCATCTATAGGCTTTTCATTTGCAGAATAAATTGGTAAAAGATAACAAAAATCTGCTACAGAAAGCACTCTTGCAAACTCTCGAAAATGCTCTTTCGTTCTTGTGTAACGATGAGGCTGAAACAATACTACAACTCTTTGAGAAGGATGAGTTTTTATAGAAAACAAAGAAGAAATAACTGCCCGAATTTCAGTTGGATGATGCCCATAGTCATCGTAAATTTTTACAGTTTTCCATGTCCCTAAAAATTCCAATCTTCTCTTTACACCTTTATAATTTTCTAGAATATTCAAACTCTGTTCCAAACTCACTCCCACTTCCAAACAAGCCAAACAAGCACATAACGCATTTGTTAAATAATGATTACCTGTATAAGGAGTTTGCAATTCAAACCATTTACCGTCTTTATTGAAAAATAATTTTCCATTTTTTAAAAAATATCGAATGAAATTTCTTCCTATAACAGACATTTCAGAAGTAATACAAAAAGCGTTTTCCAAACTTTTAACTCTTTTGATAACCTGTCTTACTCCATAGTCATCAATAAATATAATTTTCTTGGAATTTGGATTTAAAGTTAAAAATTTTTGAAAGCTTTCATAAAGAGAATCTAAAGTTTTATAGTAATCTAAATGATCATTATCTATATTTGTAAGTACTTGAATTTGAGCTTGATGATTCAAAAAAGTTCCATCCGATTCATCAGATTCGTAAACTCCCCAATTTCCTTTTCCGAAATATCCACCTCTGTCACCCAACGCAAACATATCTCCACCCACCATTACAGCAGGGTCCAATCCGCTTTCTATAAGAATAGTAGCAATCATAGCTGTTGTAGTGGTTTTGCCA
>CALDSP010000309.1 GCA_937924465.1 uncultured Leptospiraceae bacterium | reverse complement strand
AAATATTGAATAAAAAATTTTTTACAAAAAATTTTATTTCCTAAGTCTAATAATTATCTTATTACTTTGGAGAATATATGAAACAAATTTTTATTTCCTTAATTTTGCTAACTTTTGCTCTACCTTTGCTTTCTCAAGAGAAAAGCATAACAGTAGATAAACTCCCTTCTACAATAGAAGAGTTCGAAAAACTACGAGACAATTTAGCTACTACTCCGGAAGGAGGAGCTGTAGTTTTAATTGTGGCAGCACAGTTGTACACTAAAGATAAAAATCTTGGAAAGCAAGCTCTTACAGTTGCCATTGATTCCTCTGAATTAGGTAAGGGAAATTGGTACAAAGGTTTTGAACCTTCTGGAAGTTTTAAATTTCAGATTTCTCAACTAGATCAAAAACCCTACATTGCTTTTGGTTATGTAGAAGGGGCAACTCCTCAAAATAGCTATCAGGTGAACCCTCCTCATAAGTACAGTTTATCTAGAAATCAATCTAGTGGAGATGAAGCTTCAGGAAAAGTAAAAGTCTTTGTGAAAACATATGGAGTCAATCCACGTCCTGTAACTTTAATTAAAAATAATAAAGGGATTTGGAAAGCAAAAGAAGCCTCTTCTATTTTTGTTTCTGTTCAGCCACCAGCAAAAACAACAAATGATGATCTTTAAATAAGAAAAAGTGTAGGAGGAGTTTTTTCCTCCTACGTCATTTATGTTGTACACTCCTTTAATATTATTCTGTAAACTTTCTAAGATTATTACTTTCTAAAATTTCTATAATTTGTGAATAAACTTCCTTACTTTCAATATGAGATAAGCAATCCAAAATAATTTTCTTTAGCATTTCTTGATCTTCAAGTTCATTTAAAATTTTTCCAGTGTAATGGTAATTAGGAGTAGAAAGATCTTGAGCATCATTTTCAGACTCCCATGCATGAGTAGAATTAGATAAATTTGAAAAATTAAACTTTGCTACACCAAAAAGATACGAATAGAATTCAATTGCTGAATATTCAGAATTTTCTAAGTATAATGAAACAGCAACAATAGTTTTATCCATTTCACCTTTGACTTCATAAACTAATTTTTCAATTCCAGTTAAAGTTTTTCTTTTTTCAAAACTCAAGGATAAACCTCAAAATGAGTTTGTGTGAAATTAGATAAATCAAACAAGAAGTCAGGAATATTTAAAACTTTATAGTTTAAAAATTCTAAAATGTTTTCTTCACTTGTATTTGTATTAGTAAGTATAATTTTCTTGAAATATAAGTTTTTATTTTCTTCATTAGGTTGAATTCGAATAATTTTATAAAACTCTCCACTTAAATTATAAACATCCATTCTATGAGGGCTTTGGTTTTCTTTAGATAAATAAATAAATATTTTTTGATATTGCAATTCAAGTAAAGGAGAAAGTTCAATTTTATAATAAATTTTTGATTTAGCTTGGTACTCTGAAAGATTTTTAGGAATAAATCTTTCTTCAATTTTAAAAAAAAGCAAATCAGCAAAAGAAAAATCAAACTCTGGAATAGATTCCACTTCCGAATAAGAAGAAATTAAAATAATTTTATAAGAAGGCATTCTGCTAAAATAAGCTTGATTTGTTTTTGAATTATAGAGAAGTTTCCACTTTTCTTCTCCTTCTTCATTGAAGCCTACAATCAAAAGATTGTAATTTTGTTTCCAAATTTTTAAGCGAGTTTGTTTTATTTGAAAAACGTTTTTCCTTTTTATAAGGCTTGCTTCATAATATCCATCTTTTAAAGCAAAACTTTTGTCCCATTTTTCTACTCCAACTTGAAGGTTTAACTCATTTGCGAAGATAAAACTAGCTAAAAAGAATATATAGGCAAAAACATAAAAGTTCAAAAATTTTTTTTTATGGACTCTTTCTTTCAATTTCATAAAAACTCTTGCTTACATTAAAAAGATAAGGTAAAAATTTTTTTAATAAAATATGAAAATGATCTCAAACAAGATTTAAAAAATTTATTTAATTTTCTCTAATACATTAATGAGCTCCGATAAAACTTGTATAGCACGAACTACTTTTCGGCCGTCTCGCTGTGACTCTCTCACGGATTTACTTGCCTTTTCTATATGAGCTAGAAGTTCTTCTTTGGGAAGTGAGGCAAAACTATTCTCATTTTCTGAAAGTTTTTTTATAGCAGAGTTGACTTCTCTGGCTTGCTTTCTGAGCCTAGCTTTTAACTCCGTATCTTTCTCTTTAAGAACTAACTCGGCAATAATATCCACAATTTCTCTTAAAGTTGATAAACTTTTTTCCATGGTATTTTCCTAAGATAGTTTTAATTAATTTAATTTTCTTCTTGCTTTTGAGTAAAAATTTAAATCTCGTTTCCATATGAGACCAAAAATCCTAGTTTTGGCTAGTCTTTTTTTTATTTTCGGTATAACTTGCAAAAAGCCTAAAAAACCTTCTATTCCTGATCTCACTCAACCTCTGTATTCTATATCTGCTTTAGTGGTTTTGAGTCTAGGAGAAGCAGTCATTAATCATTCTGACATGACGGTAGAAAAAGCCTCTATTGGCTCTTTTTTTCAGGATGGAGATAAAATCCTTACAAAACAAAAAGCAAGGGTGGACATACAAATAGAGGGCCTCTCTATCATAAGGCTTGTTTCTAATACTTCCTTAGAATTCAAAAAAATTTTAACCAATGAAAAAGATGAATTTCGGGATACATGGATTCATTTGGAAGAGGGAAAAATTTATGTTAAAGTAGAAAAACTTTCAGCCTTAGATAAAGTTCAATTTTCTACAAAAGAATGTCTTTTGGATGTAAAAGGTACAGAATTTATCTTAGTTAGTGATAAAACCAAAACAAGGATTATGCTAGCAGATGGAAAGATGAATGTAAGACCAAGGGCAAAAATCTTTGATTCCAAGGTATCTAAAAGTGAGAATATTAAAAATTTAGAGATTTTATCTTTAAACAAAGTTGTCCAATTAGAAGCAAACTATGAACTCAATATCCCTAAGTTTTCTCCTTTATTTTATAAAGAAGAATTGAGTGATGATGAACTATGGGCTTTAAAAAAACAAATGGAGAAAATTCAGTTCATTCCAAAACCGATTGAATATACCAGAAATGAGGAACAAGAATTAAAAACCTTAGTTATGGAGGATACCTCAATAACAAATCAAATGATAGAAATCAACGAAGAATTAAATAGCGGAAAGCTAGATGAAACAAGAATTATGGAACTTGAGGCTTTGCGAAGTTCTTTAGAAAATAAAATTTTAAAAAAACAAGAATCAGCGAAATTAAAATTTAATGAATCTATTTTAGTTGTTCCTAAAAAATTGAGAACCAAAAGAGAGATTGTAAACTACTATGAACGAATGGAAAAAATCATTTTAAAGAAAAATCGTGTAGAGGTAGGTGCAATTGTTAGCCAAGAAGGAGATGTAATTATTGTTCATACAGAAAATGGAATTAAACGAATTCCCCATGAGGATGTAGTAGAAATTATCTATGAATATCAAAAGAAAACTCGTTATTGACTTGGGTTAAAATTCTTCTCCTTCTTCGTTAATTTTAAATAAAACAATATCTCCTAATCCCTGGTGGGTGGCTCCTTGCACCTTTCCATAAGAAGTAGCTAAAACTAAAATGTTTTTATCTTTTGTAACTTGCATACCTTTAATAACTTCGTCTCCATCAGAGCCAAATTGAATTGTCCAAAGCCTTTTTCCATTTGAATCTAGTTTAATTAAAAAAATATCTGTATCCAAACGAGAAAGTTTAGGTTGGTTGTGTAAACTTCCTGCTGTTACTCCAGCTAGATAAACAGAATCTTCTGCATCCACTTGAATTTGATTCAAATCAATGCGAAAGTCTGTTTGAAAAAAGCGAGACCAAAGTTTTTTACCCTTGTTATCATATTTTTCCAAAAATAAGGAATTTTCAGCAGACATAGGCAAATTTCGAACAACAAAAAAATGATTTTTTTTATCAAAAATAAAATCTTGAAATTTAAAGTTTAAAGGAATATTTAAAAAAATTCCTTTGTTGTTGAGGGCTTGAAAATTTACACCTTTTATATAAAGGTTTCCATCAAATCCCAATTTTGTGGAATAAATAGGGTAAGAAATAGTTTTGCTCCAAAGTTTTTTTCCTTCAGAATTTAAAAAATAAATAAAATGATTCTCTTTTTTCACAAAGTGAGCATAAAAACCTTTCTCCGAAAAAAATAAATTTCCAACTTTCATTTCTTCACAATCGGCTAATTCTTCATAGAGGCTTTCTGTTAAAATAGAACCGTTTCCATCTAAACTAGCAAAATAAGGTGTAAAATAAAACTCAGAGCATTGAGGCAATTTCGTATTTGGAAATTTTTTTATTCCTATTAAAAAAATATTTCCATTCCCATCGAAACTAGCTCCTTTTGCGTTTTCTGCATTCACTTGAAACAAAGCAAGTCCCCTTGAATTTAAAATAAATAATTTTGTTTCTTTTTCAAACTGACCAAGCAAAAGATGATTTCCATTTTTATTTGTATCTAAAGCTAAACCTTCATCTTCTCCTTGAGTTCCATACTGCACTACTGCCCATTCTTTCGCTGGACGAATTTTCTCTTTGTTTTTTTTCTTTTCCAATTTAGAAATAAGAAAAGAATCTCCCGAGTTCTTTGCGAAGTCTAAAGCTGAATTCATTTCATAATCTAGTTGAGTAACGTCCACATTGTATTCTAGTAAAATATCTATAACTTTATAAATTTTTTGTTGATTGCGTAAATTATAATTTGCTAATACTTCAGATAGCGCATTTCTACCAAATTTATTTTTTAAATTAGGATTTGCTCCATACTTTAAAAGCAATTGAATTAAAGAGAAGTTTAATTCTTCTTTCATCTTACTGTTTATGTAATTTGTTATAATAGCCTCAAGGGGATATATACTATCTTTATTTGGTTCATTTGGATCTGCTTTTAGATTTAAAATTCCATTTACAAGTTCATAATTCAACTGCTCTATAGCAAGATGCAAGGCTGTATAATAAGAAGAATTTTTAAAATTAATATCTAATCCATTTTCAGTTAATAATTTTATAACCTCTAAAGTATAACTTGTATTAGTTGAATTAGAATAAGATTGAAGTAATTTTAAAATTAAATTATTTCCGTCTTTGTCTAAAATGTTTATATCTACTTTTCTAGAAAGTAAATAAGTAATAAGTTTAATATCTCTTACTAAAAAAGCTTTGTGAAGAATTGTTTCTCCATATATATTTGTAATGTTTGGATTTGCTCCTCTTTCTAGTAAAAAATTAATCATTTCTATATTAGAAGATTGAACAGCTTCAAAAAGTGGAGTTTCTAATTTTGAATTTTTTTGATCAATATCAACTCCATATTTCAGTAAAGTTTGAATAAAAGGCAGTTTATTTAACAAAACCAATTCGTGTAAGAGAAATAAATTCTTTGGAATTCCTAATTTTTCTATGTATGTATCAAAAAATTTTTTTTTATTTTGTTCTGCAAGTTTTACAAGCAAGTGTTTTCCTTCTTCAGTAAAAACATTTGGATTTGCTTTAAAATCAATTAGGAGAGAAAAGATTTCTAAATTATTGGATTCACTTGCAATGAGTAAAATATTGGATTTACTTGCATTAGGATTGGCTTGTCTTTCTAAAAGAAATCTTACATTTTCTACATTTTTAGAACGGACCGCGTAAACTAAGGGAGTATCTCCATTTTTATCAAAATCATCTATATCAATAATATTTTGAAAAAGTTTGGATAAAACTTCTTTATTAGAGTTTTGTGCTGCTAAATGAAAAGGAGTTACTCCTTTATAGTTTGCTAAAGTAGAACTAGGATTAAAATTAAGAATTTGCAAAACAAAAGCCCTGTGTTTCGCTTCTAAAGCTAAATGAAGAGGAGTATTTCCAAGCCTGTCTTGTATGTCTACAAAAGGAGAGTCGAATTTGTTGAAATATCGAACATCTCCATTTTTAGCGATTAGATGCAAAAAACTTTCCCCTTCTGAATCTTGTAAACTAGGATTTGCTCCCTTTTCTAGTAATAAACTGACTGCTGAATAAAATTGTTGCAAATAAGCTAAGTTTAAAAGAGGGATGAGTTGGTAGCCCTCTTGAGAATTGGGAGAAAATCCTTTTTTGAAAATGAGTTCTAAGCACTTAAGATTATTTGCCAAAACGCAAAGTCCACCGATTGACAAGAGTCTGGAATTTTTTTGATGAATGTTTTCTATGCGATCCAACACATAAGGAAAATAAGAAACTAAATTAGGTTGAACGAGATACTCTAAAACAGTCTTTCCATTTTGGTCAGAGTGTTCAATTTTGACGCCTTTTTCCAAAAAATAAGGAATGAACTGGGGCTGATTGTAATAAACAGCTTGTTGAATAAGGTTTCTGGAATTATTGTCCACCGCTTCTACTTCATAGGGTTCTCTTTCTAGTATTTCAGAAATTAGGCTAAAATTAGAGTTCTTGATTGCCTTAGTTAAATTTTCATTAGCAAGTATTTCTTGAAAACAAAAACATAACACCAATAATACAAAAAATAGTTTTATTTTTATTGGAAAATAGATATTAGTTTTTATCATGAAAAAAACATGTTTTCTCCATATTTTTCTTAAGATGGATTTTCTATACATATTGTCAATGTGCATTTTCAAGATTAGAAAAATAGCCTACAAAGTAAAAATCATATGTTATGAGTATTTTTACGAAACTTCTAAAAAAATCAAGTAATTAGAGTTTGAAATTTTGAGTCTTGATAGAAAGAAGAGGTTAGTATATGAAGTCTAAACATATAAAAAACATCATTGTCCTAGTCTTATTGATTTTAGGGATTGGATTTTGTCAACATGCAAGAGTTCGTTTTCCCGTTGCAAGTCCAGAAGTTCAAGAACCCAAGGAATGTAAACCACCTGTAAAAAATAAAAAAGCTTGTGAGGAAGCAAAAGCAAAACAACAAAAAGAAATAGAAGAAAGAATGGCTAAACCTCCAGTGGAACACATTACTCAACAAAAGTACTTTTTATTTGGTTTTTATCCAAAATTGATTCAGGTGGATTCAAGATTGTATTGTCCGGGTCAAATTCAAGAAATTTATCAATACAATACTTTTAGTGATGCAGTTATTGAGCAAATTACTTTTGGTTTGTATATGCCTAGAACAATGAAAATTATCTGTGCACCGTAAAAGGAGATATTATGAAAACAATGATTTTGCAATTATTACTTGCTTTTGGGATATTGGTTTTATCTCATTGTCAAACTACTATAATCCAAATTAACCCTTCTTCTGAACCAATGATTCAACCCACTGGGAAGGTGCGTTATGGTAGTGCTGCCTTTGGGTATATAGACATTTCCAAAAATTATGAAAGTCCCTGCGGTCAAAATGTAAACCAAGTTGTCATTCGCAGAGATTGGCTTGATTCTGTGATTCACTTTGCGATTGGTGGAATTTATACAACTCGAAGTGTGGAAGTTTATTGTAGTGGAAAGTAAATGACTCGACTGATCATATTGACTTTACTTCTTTGTAATTACTGTGTAAATGTGGATCAAGACTCTCAAAAGGTAGAACCCAAAACACCCCAAGAAGAGTATACAGAGCAAGAGGCGGGAGAATGGGAGTCCATAAAAGATGTTCATTTGCCAAAAGTAGAAATTGATAGCAAAGCAGGAAAGGTTTCAGTTCAACTGGAAGGAAAAAATTTTAGTCAATCTCACTACATAGAACGAATTGGGGTTATGAATGCAGATAAGGTCGATTTAGCTTCCAAGCCTTTTAGCCGAGGAGAATCGCCAAAAGCTAATTTTATTTTAAACCCTTTTCCTTCTGATTTAGAACACACAAAAGTGTATGTGAAATGCAACTTACATGATCTGTGGACTGTAAGTTTTTCTGAGGCATTGAGGAAAGGACTAAAAGGAAAATAAATTATTATTTTTTTAATTGATTTTTAGATTGACAAAAATTTCGAAGAAAATTATTTTCACTATTACGTTATTTTTAATAAAGATCCAAATAATATTTTGACAATA
>CALDSP010000308.1 GCA_937924465.1 uncultured Leptospiraceae bacterium | reverse complement strand
AATAAATAAATTTTCAAAAATACAAAGACTTTTTAAATTAGCCATAAAAACTAGGAAGGGAAATAGTTATGAAGTTTATATATTTTCTTGTATTATTCCTTTTTTGGAGAGATAATTTATGGAGTGAGTCTATGTTTCTTGAAAAGAAAGCTATGATAGAGCTTTTAGTTGAACGAGGAATTAAGGATAAACGAGTAATTGAAGTAATGAATAAAATTCCTAGAGAAAATTTTGTTCCAGAAAAATACAAACTAGAAGCTTATGAAGATGGTCCTCTTCCCATTGGCTATGGGCAAACTATATCTCAACCTTATATCGTGGCATACATGACTCAGGAACTAAATCTAAATGGAAAAGAAAAAATCTTAGAAATTGGATTTGGATCTGGATACCAGACGGCAATTTTATCTGAGCTTGCAAAAGAAGTTTATAGCATTGAAATTGTTCCGGGAGTTTATGAATTTGGGAAAAATAACTTAGCTAAAATGGGTTACAGAAATGTATTTTTAAAACTAGGAGACGGTCGTACAGGTTGGAAAGATAAGGCTCCTTTTGATTGTATTTTGGTTGCGGCTGCACCAGAATCTTTACCCCAAGAACTAATTCCTCAATTGAAAGAAAATGGAAGAATGATCATTCCAATTGGAGAAATTCATAATCAAGTTCTTTATACCTACGTTAAGCGCGAGGGAAAGTTAATTGTAATAAATAAACTTCCCGTACGTTTTGTGCCTATGACAAAATAGTTATTGGCGTAAGTGAACAATAATATTTAGTTTTTCCGCAATTTGAATTACTTCCTGCACTTTATATTTATCTATTAAGACTGCATTTGGGCTAATTTCTTCAAGGATAATTTTTTTTCCTTTTATTGCTCCAGTAAGAAGTTCCATAGTTTGAGTATCTTTAGTTCTTACAATGACACAGTCTTCCGTTATGTTTACTATTGGAAGATTTTTATTCCAGTCATCTAAATTAAATAGTAAGTTTTGTGCAAGCTCTGCTTTACTAGATTCTTTCAAAAATTGAATAAATTGAGAAGGATCATATCCCAATAAAATTCCTTGTTGAAAAGAATCTTTTGTTAAGTTAAAAGTATAAACTCTATCAAAATCTTTTAGTTCAGTGAAAGCTTTTAGTAAATGAATTCCTAGTATAGAACATTTTTCGGGAAAAGCGATGATCGAAAAATCAGAATTAATTGTAATTCCACCTTTTTCGGTATGTCTATTGATGTTTTTCTTTTGAAAGTAGTACCTTCCTAATTCACTTAAAGAAATGATACGATTAGGATATTCGACTTCTATTAGCCCGAATAAGTGTAAATAAAAAATTGCACTTAAAATTTCTTTACGAAGATCAGCAAGGTCTGATTCAAAAGTCTTGATTTTAAAACTAGGAGATAAGATTAAATTCGTTCTAGTAATGCTTGCAAAAAATACATTTACATTTACTTTATGCATTTCCATGATTAAGCTAATGCACTTATCAAAAATATATTTATCATAAAAAGGAACTTCAGTGGGAGAAAAGACTTCAATAGGATTATACCGCCTACTTCTCACTTCATTCATTTCATGAATAATTGTATTCATAATTTCAAATATATCTTTTTTTTGAAATGTATCAACCTCTGAAAGTAAAATTACATTCTCATTTTTTATATCTACTAAACCTAAAAGCTTTAGAATAGGTAAGATTAATTCAATTTGATAAACTTGTCCTTTTTCTGGAAATATTTCTATATCAAGTTTAATTAGATCTTGTTCTGTACGTTTGTTGTCAGCTTGTTTTATTTTACCTGATTTTGCTAGAGTTAGTCCTTTTTGAGATATAAAGGAAATTAATTTTTTTATATTTAAGAAGAAATCTAAATCGTTACATGCAATTTTTTCTTGCTTTTGTTTTGTTCCTTTTTTTACAGAAGGTAGGATGGGATTTTGTAATAAATAATTAAATACTTCCTTAGGAATAGTTGCAATTCTAATGAACTTTTCGTCAATGTAATAGGTATCAAAGATTAAAAAAAGATTAGAAAGCTTTGGTATAATTACTTCAAACTTACCTTTGTTAGTGATTATAAAATTCCGTATAACATCAATTTCAACAACACCACCATGCAGGAAAATTTGCAATAATGTATCTCTTTCAAGTTCATCTAAAACATTTAAACTTT
Source organism: uncultured Leptospiraceae bacterium (assembly GCA_937924465.1). GTDB lineage: Bacteria > Spirochaetota > Leptospiria > Leptospirales > Leptospiraceae > CALDSP01. Next base: position 18,363 of record CALDSP010000308.1, on the reverse strand, counting down.
TTGCTATAGAATCATTTGCTGCAATTTTTTTATAAAAATCTTCCAGATTATCAAGTTTCTTTAAACCTTGTGCATTCAGCCATTCTTGGGGGATAGAATCAAGATTAGCTTTAATGTGAGATTTATCTAAAGCAATTTTAAATTTCTCACCCTTTTGATTTGTATCTAGCTTTATGAGATTCGCAATTTCTTCATAGGCATGATATTTATCTAAATTGTTGGTAAGACGTTCGCGGTTCTTTCTTTGATAAATAAGTCCATATCTAATGAGAACTTTTAATTCTATTTCTGCATTCAAAGGAGGTAAGTTCATTTTTCGGGTTATTTCACCGAGAGTTTGAACGTTTTTATTTTTTAATATTTGAACAAAAATGCTTACTTGTAAAGAAGTAAGTTTTTCAAGGATTCCTTTGAGTAAAAATTCACTTTGAATTGAGTGGTAAATAGTTTGGATAGATGATTTTTTGTCTTTTCCAGAGAATTTAGATATGTTCCAAATTTCCGCAAGTTTTTTGAGCTCTGTTACTTCAAGTTTAGATAACTCTTGAAAAAGTACGCTATTATCCATAATGTAAAAGTTTCAAATCCAAAAATAATACATTTCTTTCTACGTAAACTCTTTTTTTATATTTAACAATAATCTGAAGTTTATACTTATTCTTACTTAAAAAAAATTATGAGCTTTTTTGTTTTTAATTTATTTTGAGTTTAGTTTGAAATTCATTCCATCTTTGAAAGATTAAAGAAATTTCTTTTAAACCATCAGTAAGTGCAGCAGGCCCAGGTTGAAGTATAATTGCAGGATCAATTTCAAAAATAAAATTATTTTTTACTGCTGCAATTTGATCCCAATTCTGACGCGTAACAAGTTTAGTTTTTTCAAAATCTTTTCCACACCAAGAAGCTAAAATAATATCAGGATTTCGTTGAACAACTTCATCTGTATTTTTTATAATTCTATCTTTTGCAAGAGAAGCATTTCTATGCTCCATGAAAATATCTTTTCCACCAGCTAATTCTATAATTTCACTTACCCAACAAATTCCCGTAATCAATGGGTCAAACCACTCTTCAAAATAAACCTTTGGTTTTTTTATAAAACTTTCTCCAGTTTTTTTAACATTTTCAATTTCCTTTAGAATATCTTGGATAAGTTGAAATGCCTTTTCTGTTTTTCCAACGATTGAACCAATTTGGAGAATAACTTGTAAAATTTCTCTTACGGTTCTATGATTGTTAATTAAAACCGTAACTCCATTTCGAATTAGTTCTTCTGCAATCTTTGCTTGAATATCAGAAAAACCTATTACGAGATCGGGTTTCAGTTCTAGTATCTTTTTTATGTTTGCAGAGGTAAAACCTGAAATTTTAGGTTTTTGTTCTCTAGCTTGCTTAGGTCGAACAGTAAAGCCAGAAATTCCTACAATTCTTGCTTCTTCACCTAATAAATAGAGAATCTCTGTTGGTTCTTCAGTTAAACAGACAATCCGTTTTGGATAAAAATCTTGTAGATTGTTTGTATTCATTAAAAATTTTCTTCTTGTTGGTACTTTATAAAACTTTCATAGAGTTGTTCTGCTTTTAGTAAATCAGTTTCATAAGTAATCTTAAAATTAAAAGGATTAGAAGAAATTAAAAAAGTTTTTTGTTGAATTTCCATAAGCCATGAGCATAAATCGGTTGGTTCTGTTTGTAAATTTGTTTCTATCAATCTTTTCAAAAGCGCTGCATGAATGGCTTGTGGTGTTTTTATGGAATAAATCAAATCTCTGTTTAAGATTTTTTCTACAAGATTTTCTTTTGCTTCTAATAAGGTTTCTGAAATTTTTTCTGCAAGACTGGCTGCTTTATGAATTATTGTAGCATTTACTAATTCAAAAATTTCTTTATATGTAAAGAAGGGCCTTGCTGCGTCATGAATTAAAATTATATCTTCTTCATCATAAGAAATAGAATGAATTCCATTTAAACAAGAGGTATGTCTAGTTTTTCCTCCTAAAACGATTTTATCATTGTAGCGTAAATGTTGAGATAAAACTTCTTCTGTTTGTTTTACATATTCTTCATTTGCAACAACAATAATTTGTTTAGTAAGTCCCCAGTTTAAAAATTGTTTCACACTATGGATTAAAAGAGGTTCCTTTCTTAACAAGGAAAATTGTTTGGGTAAATTTGATTTAAAACGAGTTCCTACACCACCAGATAAAATTATAGCATAAATATTTCGCATTATGTTCTCCCGGAACTAATCACTAGAGAACGAATTAGTTCAGAGAGAGTTTCTTCTTCTCTTAACTCTTCTGCATAAAAAGGAAAAGTATATCCCCAGTTTTCTTCTTCAGGTGTACCGGGAATATTAATTCTATGTAATTTAGGATAATCTAATATAGATTTTCGAATTCCTATATCTTTTGAAAGATTTCCATGAATGATATAATCCTGAAGCATATGAATAGAATATAAACTATTTACGGAAAGGGCAAATTTTAAAAGATGAAGTGCTATATCTTCTTTAGATAGTTGTTGAAGTTTATGTTTAAAAAATTCTTGAATGTTGTCAAAAGGAATTTCTTTCTTCTCTTGTTTAAGAGGAGCTGGTTCCTTTATTTCTTTTAGTTTTTGCAATTCTTCTAATTTTTTCCATTCTTCTTCCCAATGTGGAAATAAATATTTGCATAAAGCTAATTTGTCATCTAACGTGGCTTCTTCCCACCATCCCATAGCTGTAGAAGTATCATGAACAGAAAGCGCAGAGATTGCATTTTTTCTATACTTATCTGGAGGTATAAAAGAGCCATCTTCAAAAGAACGCGTCCAACGTATTATATCTAAACCAATTAGTTGTTTTTCATGAATACTCTCTCGCACAAAAGCTGGAACCGCTCCCAAGTCTTCTACACAAGGAAGCATTTTGGTATTTTCTAAAAGAAAATCAAGAATCTTCTCTCCATTTTCTCTCCATTGTTTTTCATCTTCTTTGAGATACTTTTCAGAAAGTGGAAAAAAACGAGCTTTTATATCATCTGGTAGAGCTTGGTATTCAGAATATTTAAAAAAATCCCAAAAGAAGATATAACGATCTTCCTTAAATTCATAAATCAACCCAAGTTTAACAAAGTCTTCTGGAAAAAGTCGTGCTAAATTAAAATCTTTACGAGAAGTTCCAATCTGTGGATGAAAGTAACCAAACCGAGCAGATTCAAATTCTTTAGGAATCGCCCATATTCTATACATTCCTAAAACATGATCAATTCGATATAAATGATACAAGTTTTCTAAATAAGAAATTCTTTCTTTCCACCAACTATAATTTTGTTTTTTCATTTCTTCCCAGTTGATTACAGGAAATCCCCAGTTTTGTCCATCCGCATTGAAATAATCGGGAGGAGCTCCAGAGGTTAAATTTCTATTAAAGAGTTCAGTTCTTGACCAAACATCTGCACTGTTGTCTGAGGTAAGGATTGGCATGTCTCCAAGTAAATATACTCCAGTAGCTTCCATTTTTTCTTTTATATCTTTTAATTGTGAGAATGCTATGTATTGTAGCCAAATATGAAAATGAGCTAGTTTTCTGTTATCTGCAAGAAGGGTTTGTTCTATTTCTTTTGAATAGATTGACCCGTATTTCCATTCTGACCAATGTAGTCCCCAATTTTTCTCATAAAGAATTTTAAAAGCTACATAAGATTTTATCCAAGAATGTTTAGCAGAAAAATCTTCTATAAGCTGAAGTAATTTTAGATCATAGATTTTCTCAAAATATTTTTTGAGAATTTCAATTTTTTTACTTTTAATAAATTTATGATCCAAACTTACTGAAGGAATTTCAGCTTCGTATTCATTGATTCCAAGTAAATGTAAGGAAATATAAATTGGATCTATGGCAAATGCTGAAATTGAACTATATGGACTTCGACCATAGCCAAGATCATTTAAGGGTAAAATTTGAATAATACTCAAACCCGAGTCTAAAGCCCATTGATGAAGTAAATGTAAGCTATATATATCACCACATCCATAAGAACGTCTACTTAAAAGAGAAACTAAAGGGAAAGAAACTCCCGCTCTTCTTTTTAATAAAGTCTTATGTTGTGTTTGCATTTTATTGGACTATTTTTAGTTTTTCTAAAGATAGAGTCTTTTTTTGAACATCTTTCATGTTTTCAATTAAACTATTAGATTTTCCCGAAGAGAGTTCAAAATTAAAAGTTTGTTTTCGATTTGAGTAACTTAAATGAAGGTTATTTTTAGTGTTTAATAATTTATTTATAACTTCTTCATTTAATTCTGAAGTAACCTTAAGTGTTTCTGTGTATTCTGTGAAAACTTTTTTTAAATTGTAGTATATTCCATCTACTTTTAAGGATACTCCTACTGGGAGGTCTGTATCAAAACTATCTGTATAATACTCTAGATAATATTTTTTTTCTCCTGTGTTGTTGTTGAAAACTCCTTTAATCATCAAACTGTTTGGTTTTGAATCTACACAAAAAGGGTGCCAATTCCAAGTCAAACAAACACTTTTAGATTTTACTGTAATTTGAGTAAGATTCGGTTCTGGAATAACCTCAAAACTAGAACAGTTAAGCAACACTAACAAAACAAAGAGGAATAAATTTTTTGGTCTCATATGTAAGTCTGTAATTATTCTCGTTTCCAAATTAAAATAAATTCCCTTTCTGAAAAGATATTTTTTCTCACAATCAAAAATTCAAATTTATAATTTGAATGAAATGAAAGAAAAAAAATCGTATCTCAAAAATTTAATTTAGTAAACTTCAAAAATAAAAAAATAAGTATTTCAATTGAATTACTTAAATAATTTCTTGAACTTTAAAACACAAATTAGAATATTAACATAGTTTAGACTTTCACATTAAATTTGGAGATACAATGGATATAAGAATTGAAAGAATGGGAAAGCATGTTTTGGTAAGATTAGCTGGAAGATTGGATATAACCCAATCTGATGAGGTGGAAACAGCTCTTGCAAAAGAAATTCAAAACGGTGAAGGTGATATGATCGTTAATCTAGGTCAAATTTCTTATATTTCGTCTTCGGGAATTCGAATTTTTGTAGGAATGGTAAGGGAACTTGGACGTCAAAGTAGAAAATTAAAATTATGTAATATTACCCCTCCAGTTAAAAAGGTTTTTGATGTGGTAGAACTTATGGACTTGTTTGAGGTTTACAATTCTGAAGAGGAAGCAGTTGCCTCTTTGAAGTAATTTTAGTTTGTTTTTTTTACAAAACTATCTACTTTTTTATATTTCATCTATTCTGTTTTTGTTTCTTTGCTTCTACATGGGAGAGGCGTATCCAAGAGCTTGGCCCGATGAAGTCCTCTTTTTCTCTCCTTCTTTCAATTTATATAAATACGATATTCTAAGAACCGATGTCTTGCAGGGATTGGTTCCGGGAATGGGAACTCATACCCTTTGGATGCCTCCTTTGTTTTTTTATTTCCAAGCCTTTTTGTTTCAGTTTTTACCTATTAGTTTAGAAGTAGTTAGAATGGGAACCTCTGTAGTGGGAGTGATTGCTATTTTCTTTTTTTCTGAAATAGCTAGAGAGTTTGGAATTCAAAAAAATTATAGAGTCATTTTAAAACTACTCGTACTCACTGACTTTTTATTTTTCAAAATTTCTCATTCAGCAAGAATGGAATCTCTTTGTGCATTTTTTGGGATTCTTTCTATGTATTTTTTGGTTTATAAAATGTCCGAGGGAAAAGAAGTTTCAAGAATGCGAATTTTTTTTTCAGGGTTAGCCTTAGGATTGAGTTTTATTTCTCATCCGTTCGCTTTAGCTTACACACCAATGATTGGATTTTTAATTTTTCAAAGAAAAGCTTTTATACAAAAGAATTTATTTTATTTTACCTTAGGGTTTTTAATTTCTTTATCTTTTTGGTTGGTTTATGTTATACCAAACTTTGAGTTATTTCAAATACAATTCGGAGCTCAACTAGGAAGAAAAAAAGAACTTTTTAGTTTTTTTAGTTTAATTAAAAAGTTTAAAATTATTTTTTCTGAATTTAGATTTCCAATTTATAAAGTGCTCATTTTTTTAGTTACGATATTTTTTCTAATTTATTTCTTCATTTCCGAAAAAGTTCATAGAAATTGGAAAGAATTTTTTAATAAAAAATCATTAATTAATTTTTCATGTATTTATCTTTTTATTATGTTGATATTTTTAATTTTAAGTTCTGAAAGCTGGTATGTATATCATTTTGTTTTTCCTTTAAGTTTATTATTGGTTGCGTTAGGTGCAGAGAAGTTTAATTTATATTTTAATTTTCCTTGGATTTTATCAATTTTATATAATTTATTGATTTATGTTAGTTTTATTTATTTTAATATTATTCAAATTGATATGCATAAACTTACAGAAGTTTATCATAAACAAATTATTTCTATAATTAATGGAAGTAAGACAATTTATTTGCAATCTATTCCCGATTCATATTTTTATTTCCTTAGACACAAACCAGAATTAGAGATTTATGAATTTATTCCGGGGGAGCTCCCAATTCCAGAAAATTATTATAAAGATAAAATCATTAGTTTTGATGCTTATGTGTTTTATGAGCCCAGTTTAATGAATTCAGTTTTGAAAAAATTTTTTGAAACCAACAAAGACTTTTTTCACATTGAAAAAATTCAAATAGATACACCTAAAAGAGCTGATCTAGAAATGAAAGCTACTGTTTATGTGAAAAAGTCTATTTATGAGGAGTCAAAGAAGAAGGAGACTCATCTGTAGCTAGTATGGTTCTAATGGCTTCTGCCATTAGTTTAGGTTCATTTTTGATGGTTATGTTGTCAATTGTGATGACATCGTTTGATGAGGATTTTTCTTTTTGTTTGTTAGCGCTGGATTTTATAGGAGCCTTTTCTTCATAGGGCTTAGAGGCAAAGCTACTTTGTCGGTCAGCATAATCTTCAATAGTTTCTGAGACTTCAGAATCCTCTTCTTCAGAAGAATACTCTTCCTCTGAATAGGAGGTATAAGAAAAGCTTTCTAAAAATTCTATAACTTCGGGGACCTTGATTTCAAGGATTTTGAGAACTATAAGAGATACTATAGCTAAACATACTCCCGATATGAGAGCAACTACAACTGTATAAATAATTTTATTTCCAACAATTGCACCAAACACGGCACTTATAATCAAACCTAAAAGAAAAAAAAAGATTCCAATTTTTGCTTTCATATTTTTGTTACTTTATTTGCATCTGATAAATTAAAAAACTTTCTTAAATAACCTCCTAGCCCAATTGTTTCGTCGGATTTTTCAACTTCTTGTGAATGAAGGAGGGTATTGCATATTTTGATCATACACTCACTTGCTTTAGAACGAGAATTGATTGTCATAAATGGCTTTTGAGCTAAAATACTTTTTTCCACATCTTCATCTTTATAGATAATGCCAAGTTCATTTGGTTGAACATTAAGAAATTTTTGACTAATGTCTATAACTCTTTTTGCAACTTTTTTTCCTTCTAATTCGTCCTTAGCTTTGTTAATAACAACACTTAGAGGAAAATCCTTATTGCGTTGTGTGATAGATTTGATTAAACCATAAGAGTCTGTAATAGAAGTTGGTTCGGGAGTAGTTACTATAATTCCTTCATCGGCTGCTAAAACTAGGCTGATTACATTTACACTGATTCCTGCTCCAGTATCGATAATAATGAAATCATATTCCTCAAGTTCAGAAAATTCGCGAATTAAACTTTCTCTTGAAAGACTGTCTAGGTCAGCAAGTTGAGCATACCCATTGGCACCGGGAACTATATCAATTCCTTCTGTTGTTTGCAAAATAATTTCACGCAGACTTTTGTTTCCACGTATAACATGGTATAGAGTATACTTAGGAATGATTCCAAGAATTACGTTAATATTAGCAAGTCCTAAATCCCCATCTAAAACTAAAACTTTTTGTCTTTCTTTAGCAAGAGAGATAGCCAGATTTACAGCAAAAGTTGTTTTTCCAACGCCACCCTTTCCCGAAGTAATAGCAATAATTCGAGCACTTGTTTTTTTGGGAACTGTTCTTACAACAGGAGTGTCTTCTCTTAATTTTCGTAATCCAGCAGCTTGATCCATACACATTCCCTATGAGTAATTTTGCATTGTAAAAGCCTCACCCTTTATGTCTTTTATTTTTTCCGGGTATACTACCAATTCTGCTAAAAGTTTTTTGGAAGCAGGGACAATATCAAAAGGAACTTCCTGCCCTATACTAAAGTAAGCAAATGCTTTATTATTAATATCGGCTAATTCTAGGACAGAACTTAGAAATTCTGCCTCATCTAATTTTGTTGTTATGATTCTTTTGTAGCCAATTTTCTCATACGCTTCCAAAACGGATTTTAAATTACTATAGGAAGCTGTAGCTGAAAAAACGAGAATGTTTTCTACTTCGTCGTTTGAGGAAAAAGCTTCGGAATACATTTCCATTTTAGAATAAAAATCGGGATTTTTATGATTGTATCCTGCAGTATCAATTAAAATGAGTTCAGAACCATCTCTTTGCAAAGACTCTTTAAATTTTTTTATGTCTTTTACTGCTTGGAAGGGAATTTCCATAGTATCGGCATAGCGTTTTAGTTGTTCTATTGCAGCAATTCGATAATTGTCTGTAGTGTATAAAGACACCATACGCCCCATGTGTAAAAAATATTTTGCAGCAAGTTTGGCTATTGTAGTGGTTTTTCCACTTCCTGTAGGTCCAATTAAAAATACAATTTTCCTTTTTCCTCTAGGGGTTCCAGAGAATAGGTCAGAATCTACAGATACTCTTTCTTCTAATATGCTTGCTACTTTTTCACAGACAATTGAGTTTTTTGTTTTGTCTATGTAAGATAGATGAAAGTCTGCCTTTTGAATAATTTCTATGGCATATTCAGAACTCATTCCTTCTCGAATGAATCTTTCTCGAAGTCTATTCAGGTAAATAGAATCAAAAGTAACACGATGATTTTTAGCAACTTCTTCTTTAAAAGATAAGTCAAGTTCTTTTGTTTCAGTAAGATGTTTGGATGAAGGGGAGGATACTTGTGAAATTTCTTCCTCTAAAGGAAAATCAGAATCTTCTTGAAGAGAATTTAAATTTTCCTTGTATAAAAAACTTTCTTTCTCTTTGCTTAAGAGAGGTTGAATATCGTTTAAGGTTTTCTTTTTAGTTTCATCTTCTGATTTTTGTTTGAGAAGTTCTTTTAAATCTTGTAATTTTTTTTCAACTTTATCTTTTGATGTTTGTTGTTCTGGAACACCTATTTCAATTTCTACATATTTTTTTGCAAAGAGTTTAGAGCCGAAAAGTCCTCCTTCTGTTACTACTCTCTGTTCATAAACGTGGGCTTCTGGACCATATTTCATTTTCATTTGCATGAAACAATCTTGGATATCTTTTCCGCGAATTTTCACAAAGTCCATACTTCGACTCCTCCTTTGCATTCGCCATTTTTTTTGAGTTTAGGAAATTCGTAAACTTTATTCAATATTTGAAATGAAAGTATTTTAGAAATAAAATTTCAACTACTTTTCTAATTTTTTTATAAGTTCTTCAAGCATTTGTTATTTTTCTTAAAGAGCTTTCTTTTTTCCTTCAAGTTCTTTTTGTGTGTCTTTTGTCAATTATAGAAGAAATCATTTCTTTAGCAATTGCTAACTCTTCCATTAAAAATTTGAAAGCTGTATTGTAATTGGATTTGCTAAAGGAATCATAGTTTCAATTTACATTTCCTCATAGTTTCGACTTGGTTTGTAAGTTTCTGTTTGTCCAAAACTAATAACTCCATCCATGACTGTTTTAACACTGGAATGAATTTCCTCTACTGCAAGTACTGCAAAATTTCTAGGTGGAAATTCTTTTGCTAACATATAACTTAAGGGAAGTCGAATAGTTCGGTTTACTACAAAAATAGGAAATTTTCCTTCTGAATGAAATTTATTGTATTCTCTTGCAACTGCTTCCAATAATTTTTGGTAATAATCGGGTTGTATAGAAATGGAATTTCCTTCAATCGGATCGGGCACTATTCCTTTAGCGAGTCTATCTGTTACTTTGGGATCAAAAGTAATAACATGTAGTTTTCCATCTGAAGACAAATAGTCATTTGTAATTTGGCGAGATATAGCCTGCCTGACTGTTTCTGAAAGAAAATAAGGGTCTTTAGATTTTGGTTCATTATTAGCTATAGATTCTAGAATTGTAGGTAGACTTTTTATAGCAATTCCCTCTTTTAATAGGTTTTGCAAAACTTGTTGAATAAGTCCAAGTCCTATTTTTCTTTCTTCTATTTCAGAGACAAGAGTTGGGTGAGTACTGCGAACATGTTCAATAAGGCTTTTTACTTCTTCTCTTCCTAAAAGACTTGCAGCATGTGTTGCAATTAATTCTTTTAAATGAGTTACTAAAACTGTGGATGGATCTACTACTGTGTATCCTTTATTTTCTGCTTCTATTTTTAAATCGGGATCAATCCATTTTGCTTTATAACCAAAAGTAGGTTCAATAAATTCATCTCCTGCTATTGGTTCTGTTTGTCTTTTTCCACTATCCAAAGCCATAAGTTTGTCGGAGCGAATTTTACTTTCCCCAACAATTACTCCATGAATTTTGATAGTGTATTGATTTGGATCTAGTTCTAAATTATCTAGAATTCTTACTGGTGGAATCACAAGACCTGTATCTATTGCAAAACGTCTACGTAAATTAGAAATCTGATCTAGTAAAACTCCTCCTTGATTTGAATCTACCAGAGGAACTAAATTCAGTCCTAACTCTACCTCAATTGGATCGGTTCTAAGTTCTTTGTAGTAGTCGGGCTTTTTTTCAAACTTACTTTCAATTTCTTTTTTTTCAATTTCAGCCAGAGTTTCTTTTCGACTTTTATCAATCGCATAAGCAAAATAAGCAAACATGAAACCAAAAACTACAAGAGTTAAAAATGGAAGACCCGGAATTATAGAGGCTCCTATTAAACTTCCTGCAACAACATAAAGGATTTTAGAATTTCTAAAAAGTTGTTCTGCAAATTCATTAGCAAGTTCTTTTTCTGAACCTGCTCTTGTTACAATCATACCTGTAGCTGTGGTTGTAAGTAAAGCAGGAATTTGGGATACAAGGCCATCTCCAATCGTTAGGCGCGAATACGTTTCAAGAGCACTTACAAAACTATCTCCGCGAATTGCCATCCCAATGATCATTCCTCCAATTAAATTGATAGCCGTAATAATAAGTCCAGCTCTCACATCTCCTTGCACAAACTTACTTGCACCATCCATAGCTCCATAAAAGTCTACTTCTCTTTGGATTTTTTTTCTTCTAGCTTTTGCTTCTTCTTCGGTAATGTTTCCACTAGATAACTCTGTGTCAATAGCCATTTGTTTACCCGGTAGTCCATCTAACGTAAAACGAGCTGCTACTTCCGCAATTCTTGTGGCACCTCTAGTTATAACTACAATTTGCACAATTACTAATATTAAAAATATAATGAACCCAATAACATATTTGCCTAATCCTGTTCCTCCTCCTACAACAAAAGTTCCAAAAGCATCTATTATATGACTGTTAAAAGATGAGCCTTGAGCTAGGATTTGTCTTGTTGTGGAAACGTTGAGTGCTAATCTATATAAAGTTGTTATAAGAAGTAAATTAGGAAATACAGAAAAATCTGAAGGTTCCTTTGTAGATAAAGCAGTAAGTAAAACTAAAAGTCCAGAAGCTAAGCTCACTACAATTAAAATATCCAACACAAATCCGGGAAGAGGGATAATTAACATAACTAAAATAGCAATGACCCCTATTCCTAAGATAACATCGGATTGTTTAAACCAATTTGCTCTTGATTCCGAAAGACTTGCCATACTTAAGCAATTCTCCTATACTTGTCTAATTTTGCAATAATCACAGAAACTGCTCTAAAAAATTTAGAGGGGATGGTTTGATCTACTTCTACTTCTTCATAAAGCAATCTTGCTGTAAGTTTATCTTCAATGATAGGAATATTGTGTTTTTTGGCTAAGTTTCGAATAAGTAAAGCTAATTCATCTATCCCTTTGGCAATTACTACAGGTGCATAATGAATGTTTGGATCATAAGATAAAGCAACAGAATAATGAGTTGGATTTACAACAACTACGTCTGCTTTTGGAACTCTTTGTAGCATTCCTTTTCGTATGAACTCTCGTACCATTTGGCGTCTGCGATTTAAATACGCTTTATCTCCTTCTGATTCTTTCAGTTCTTGTTTTGCTTCAGAGGGAGTCATTTTGAGAGATTCCTCAAATTCATAGCGTTGATAATAAAAATCTAATATGCTAATTCCTAAGAAAAGAATTCCACTAACTAAAAAAATTTTCAAAGAGGCAATGGAAAGAAGTTTTAATGCACCTTTGATTCCAACATCTCCTGTCATGAGTATTTTATAAAAATCCATAGCAATAATAATATAACTAATCCACCCAACGACCAAAACTTTGAGAAGAGATTTACCTAAATTAAAGAAAGTTTGTCTGGAAGGTAAAACCCTTTTTAAATTTGGAATGATTTTATTAAAGTTAAAAGAAAGAGCTCTAGGTGCAAAAAGAAAACCTACTTGAACTACATTTCCAGCAATTGCAAATAGAAAAGCTACTCCAGCTACAGGTAATAATAAAATAAAAATATCGTCAACAGCATTTCGAAATAAATTGTTTAATTCTTCAATCCCAAAACGTTCTTGCTTAGAAACTGATGTAAAATATTTTCCAAACATTAGAAAAGATTTTTTAAAAAAAAATCCACTAAGCAATGCAAATGCTAAAACACTAGCAAGTAAAACAATAGCTTGTGGAAGTTCAGTAGAACGTGGAACATTTCCTTTTTCTCTTTCTTCTCTTCTTCTTCGTTCACTTGGTTCTTCTGTTCTACCTTCTTCTTCTGCAGTTGCGAAAAGCTGTAAATCAATATGAAAAGGAACAGGCAAAGTTGCTAAATTTGCCTCTAAGTCTAAAAAGTATAGCTTTATAAAATCTTTCATTGTTTGGGCCATTCTCGTAACATTTTTTGGATAGTATCAAAGCTAATTTCAAAAGTTCTAACCATTTGAACTTCTATTAAAGGAACAATCAAAATTAAAACTATAAGCCCAATTAAAATTTTTGCTGGAAAACTCAACTGTAGAACATTCATTTGAGGAGCCGCTTTTCCCATAAGTGCCTCTGCTATTGTAACTAGAAGTAAAACTCCTAGCACTGGTAGTGAAATTTGAAATGCAATTACAAACATTGTGCCTATGAGTTTTTCAAAAGTTTTAATAATTCCATTTTGAATTTCTGCCGTTATGTTTACGAGGCTTACTTTTTGATAAGAAATTGCTAAAGTTTCAATCACAACACGATGAGCACCAATTACAAAAAAGATCATAATTCCCATAAGGTTTTTCATAGTGCTGATAATTGGTAAAGAAGATTGGCTTACTGGATCTAAAACTTCTGTGTAACTAAATCCAATTTGAACACTAAAATATTCTCCAGCCATTTGAAAAGTAGCAAATATTAAGCTCATCATGTAACCAAGCATAAGTCCAAGAAATAATTCTAAGATTATGATGAGGTAGTATTCTCCCATAGATTTCGGGACAGCCATCATAAAGGGAGAGCTAATTGGAAATAGGATGAGCGTAATCAAAAAAGAAAAAAAGATTCTTGTAGCCAAGCTAATGCCCTCTGAAGAAAATACTGGAGCAGTGATCATGAGTCCTATTATTCTAGACATCATCATAAGGAAAGTTTGAAAGTTATATACAAAATAATCTAACATAATTCAAAGAATTTTTATTGATTTAAATTTTCTCTATCATAAAAAAAATATTTCTTGTGTATTCTGTCATAACGCGCACCATCCAAGCTGCAAAAATTACAATCACTACAAAAATAGCAATGAGCTTAGGAACAAAAGCAATTGTAGGTTCTTGAATGGATGTGGTTGTTTGCAAGATTCCTATGATTAGTCCTACAACTAAAGCTGTAATTAAAATAGGTGCAGAAACTTTCATTGTGACAAATAAAGCCTCTCGAATCAATACAATAACATCGACCTCTGTCATTTATAACTCCTTACAAGTTCATATACTAAAAGATTCCAACCATCTACTAACACAAAAAGAATAAGTTTAAATGGTAGACTAATCATAATGGGTGGAAGCATCATGAGCCCCATTGAAAGTAAAGTAGAAGCAACTACAATATCAATGATAATAAATGGAATAAAAAGATAAATTCCAATAATAAATGCTTTCTTAATTTCAGAAAGCATAAAAGCTGGAATTAACACATAACTAGGTACATCATTATAATTTTGAACATTTTTTACTTTTCCAAGTTTTAGAAATAAAGCTACGTCTTTTGTTCCTTCTTTTCCTATTTGACGGATCATAAATTCTCGAATAGGAACCATTGCTTTATCGAAAAATTCATTTGTATCTAACTTTCCATCTACATAGGGTGAGAATGCTGTTTCGTTAACTTTTTGCAAAGTAGGAGCCATTATAAAGAATGTCATGAACAAAGCAAGTCCAACCATAACTTGATTGGGAGGTAAATTTTGAATAGCTAAGGCTCTTCTAACAAAGTCCATTACAATCACAATCTTTGTAAAAGAAGTCATGGACATAACAATTGCCGGAGCTAAGGAAAGAATAGTAACTAAAAATAAAATCATAAGGGAAAGACTAGTTTCCCTAGGGGTTCTTGCTTCATTGACACTAAACGTTAAATTTGGAATGGGAATGCGAGGACGAGGTTCCTGTGCGTAAATGGTATTTGTAGAAATAAAAAAAATAGCAAACAAAATAAAAGCAGAAATTAAAAAAGAAATCCATTCATTCTTTTTAGAATTTGAAAAAAAGTTTTTTAATTTTTTTTGGATAAACATGAACTTTTAAACCAATTTCTCAGGTGCAAAATATAAGAGTAAAATTAAAGAATTTTTCGTTTTTATAAATTTATGTCACTGAACTTTTTAAGAGATTTTTTGAAGAAAAAATTTTTGTCAAGTTATTTTATAACTTTCCTCTTTTTCGTTTAAGTTCTTCTAATTTTGCTTTTTGTCTTTTTTGAATTTCTTCCAGAATGATTTCTTCTTGATCCGAATTAGAGGTACTTGATTTATCTTTATTATTAAGGCGATTTAAGAAATATTCAAAAAAATTTTCTTGAGGTGGTTCGGCAGAGTCTAAAGCTGTGTAAATTTTTTCTCGAATGATTGGATCATGAATTTCTTTGATAAGTTGGATGGAGTGCTCTGTAACTCCTAGAACGAACAGCATACCAGCTACATCTACAACTTGAATTTCTTTTCCTGCTCCTAGGTATGCTTGACTTATGAGCCGGATGTCCCCTTTTAAAGGAAAACGAGAACTTTGGTTTTTTCTTAAATAACGTGCAATGTAATAAAATGCGGCTAATAAAATTCCTAGAATCGTGAGTAATTTTACTAAGATCCATAGCAAGTTCGATTCAGGGCTTTCTTCTTTATTTACATAACGTTCTTCAATGGGATTTTTTTCAGACTTTTGTGGAAGAAATGGTTCTTTATCCTTTTTTTGTGTTTCTTTATTTTCTATTCCAAGTTGATCTCTTAGGACTTGGTTTAAATCATCTTGCGTTTGTGCAAACAACATTCCCCCGGATACAAAAAGAAATGCACCGAGAAAAAGAAAAAAATTCATTTGGATTCCGACTTGATTCTTTCTGTAGGACTAACTATATCGGTTACCCTAACTCCGAAGTTTTCATCAATTACAACTACCTCACCTTTTGCAATGAGTTTTCCATTAACAAGTAAGTCAACTGGTTCACCTGCTAGCTTTTCCAATTCAATGATAGAACCTTCTCCTAATCCTAGAATGTCTTTAATGTACATTTTAGTGCGACCAAGTTCAACGGTTACCGACATTTGGACATCCATCAAAAGATTTAGATTTGTCCCACCAGAAGGTTGACTTGCATTGGAAAGCGATGGAAAGGAGACTCCTTTAATACCAACTTGACCCATGTTTTTTGGGGGTGAAGTAGAGTAAGGACTGCTACCTGTTGGAAAATTAATGTTAATTTCTCCCGAGCTGTTTTGCATTTGTTTTGATGGTCCTTTTTTAGCAATATTTAAAATTTCATCAGCAGTGTTTTGGGCAATTACATAGTGAACCTTAAAAACTCCAACTCCCTCAATATTTAAATTTAAAGTGGTTTTAACTACTTGTTTCCCCTCTGGAAGAATCAGATCTTTTGGGGTTTTTGCCATAGAAACTTCTAAAGGAGATCCATTGATTATTACTCCTAATTTGGTCCCTATTTGAATTGTAACGAAGCCCATAATTGGAGTAAAAGTATCTTTTAAAGTTTGCAGTTGAGATGATTCTAATTGTCCTGTAGATAGTCCTCCAAGTAGAAGATTGACAATTTTGGAAGCGTTCTCTACCGATATAACTAAGCAAGCTCTTCCATTTACAGGACCACTAAGGTTTGTCATAAGGGTAACTGCTCCACCAGAGCCTAGCTCGCTTGCTGCATCGGAACTTAGTTTAGAATCTACACTTGGATTTCCAAATTTTACATTTTTGGAAAGTAAGGTTTCTAAATTTCTTCCAGCCATTCCAAAGGAAAATTGAAAAATGTCAGCAAGTAGATCTTTATCAATCGGAGACAGTGCGTCTATTCCAGAGGTATCGGCTGCTGAGGTAAAAGCAGGCTCCTCCGCCCCCATAAGCAATGCATCAATTTCGTCCTGTGAAAGTGAACCTTCGCCCATAAACACTCCCCTTGAAATTTTCTATTTTCTAGTATCGGCAAATTAGCAAATAAAGATATTTAATTTTCTACTGAAACTTGTCAATAAAAAATTCAAATGACTCTGATTGAATAAAACTTAATTTTAAAAACAAATTAAAATTCTCTTGGTTTGAAATCTGTGGGATTGATCATTTTAGCACTCTTACTTGTAGCTCGAATGACAAATAATCCATTATTCATGGCATAGTTAATAGCCTCTGATTCATAACGTAAATATGCTATGGCACCATAAATTTTAAATGATTTATATAAAGGAAAAACTTCTTTTGCGGATTTTAACTTCTCTAAAAAGTTTTGAACATGCTCTGGTTTAAGGGTAGTTTTCACTTCTACAAAAACAATTTCTTCCCCATTTAAAGCAATGATATCAATTTCATATTGTTTGTTATTATGCAGGCGAGTTACCCTTTGGGCAGTTTGGTTTACTTCAATTCCTCTCTCATTGAACAAGTTTATAAGTTCACCTTCTACAAGAGACTCCATAAGTTTTCCCCAATTTCCAATAAAAAGTTTTTCAAGTTCTTTGAGTTTTTTTTCTGTTTTACGAGACTCTTTAGAAATTTCCAGAAATACTTCTTTCATTTGCTTTTCTGTTTCTTGAAACTTTTTATCTGTTTCTTGGAACTTTTTATCCGTTTCTTGGAACATTGCCCAAACTTTTTCAAATGTTAAGCTACTTTCCATATTTCCTCCAGAGATTCATTTAAATTTTGGACTTAAAAAAAGCAAGAATTATTAAAAATATGACTAAACTATAGCTTTAATGTCACTTTGTTGTGAACGAGTCTTTAGGTTTTTGGTTAGATTTGCCACTATTTGAAATTTTATAACTTGACTTGCAAATTGAGAGCTTGAATTTTTATTCTATATGCATACAAAATATATATTGATTTTTTTTATTTTTGTTTCTTTTCCTACTTTTTCTGAACCACCAAAGCAACCCACTCGAGAAACTGAATATGTGGTAGTTAAAACTTCTTTCATACCACATGCAGGAGAAGGAGTTTTTGCAAAGAAAAAAATTCCCAAGGGTATGTTGATTGGCTACTATTTAGGAAAATACCTTACAATGGAAGAAGCTAGAGATCTATATAAAAAGAACGAACATCACTATTTCTTTGGAACTCCAGAGTGTGCTCAAAAGTCTGAAACTCCCTATATAGATGGAAATAGAGAACATTATACTTCAAAAGTAAACTTTGCACCAAGTAAAATCAATGGTAAAGAACTTCACTTAATCAATGTTTACTTTAAAAAATTTTGTAAAGAACCATTTGTTCGATTGTTTGCAAGTCGGGATATTCAAGAAGGAGAAGAACTTTATGTAAGTTATGGTTCAGAATATGAATATTTTTTTATGAAAGATCCCGAAGTAAGAAAATTTTTTTTAGAAAAAGCTGGTATTGAATTGGATAATCTAGACAATTTTGAATTTGAGCCGTAATTCTTATAAAATCCAATGCCACTTGTTTCAATTATTATTCCTGTTTATAATGCAGAAAAATATTTTTTGA
>CALDSP010000307.1 GCA_937924465.1 uncultured Leptospiraceae bacterium | reverse complement strand
GAATTTTGTAAAAATAAAAAAAATTTACCTTCCTTTTCTAAAAGACAAATTTCCCCAATTTTTGAAATTTCTTTTTGCATTTGATTTTCCCAATCTTCAGTAAAAAACATTTTACCATTAGAAAGTTTAAAGGTATTGTCTTTTCTTCCCAAGAAAAAATATTCTTCGTTTTCTTTATAGCATAAATCACCAGTTTGCACCCAACGTGAGTGATTGTAATAATTGATATGAAAATTTTCAAATGTCGCTACAAAAACATTTTCACCGTGAAATTCTAATTCAGAGTCAGAATTGATTCTTACATTACATCCTAAAGGTTTTCCTAAATAAAATGGATAAAATTTTCCTGTGTCACCCAACGTAATTCCAGGAGCTGCTTCAGTTTGTCCATATCCTACTCGTAACTTAGACTGCCTTAAAATTTTAGAAATCCTAGAAGTAATAGGGGCACCTCCTATAATTCCACCTTCTAATTTTAAAATGAATTCTTCTTTGCGTATATCTAATATTTTTTCAATGCTTAGAGGTACAGTACTCCAAAATACATTTTCATGTTCTTCGATAAATGAGAGAACATTTTCAATTTCTTTCCCATTTTGCATATCTCGAATGATTACACTTGAGGTTGAAATTCCTAAAAATAAATCTAACACCAGCCCAAAAGCATGGCTCCAGGGCAAAGAAGAAATTTGAACTTTTTCTTTTTTAGTAAGCAAAGGAGAATGAGAGTTTAAAACACTTAAAACATTTTTTTCAGAAAGTCCAATCCACTTACTCTGTTTTGTAGTCCCTGAGGTTTTTAAAAAAAATAAAATTTCTGGAGTAGGTGGAAGTTGCGTTATGCGAGTACTTTTTAAAAAATGAGGTAGAAAATCTTGAATAACTATTGTATGTTTAAAAATTAAATTTGCAACTTCTAGTTTACAGTCTAATTCCTCTCCTATAGTTTCAGTATATTCAGAATCCTTTATTAAAAAAATAGTGAGTCCTTCCCAAATAGATGCAAACAAGACAAATAGAAAAGAAATGTCATAAGGTAGAGCAATACAAATTCTATCTCCTTTTTTGAGGCTAAGTTTTCTAAAAAACTTAACCCATTCTCGAACCCCTGTCCAAACAGAAGCTATGGGGATAGTTATGTCTCTAAAAATAAAGACTGGCTCTGGCTTTTCATAAAAATAAAAATAAATCCAATCTCGAAATGTTTTGAAGTTCAATTTTTAGTTACTCTCTCTCCGATAGTAATATTGAAATGTTGTTTAATGAAAAGTTTAATCCTAATTTAAAAAAGTTAGAAATTTATCAAACTGATTTTTATTCTCTTGATAAAGCAGGACTTTATAAAATAGACTCTCCTGAAATTTGGGATTTTTCTGAAACTGAGGAAGTTCGTTTTGAGTTTTTTCCTTTTTTAATTATGAGAGCAATTCTTCATAAAAAATTAACCAATGAATCTATTCAACTTACAAACTTACCTTTAAATTCAAAACAAGTTCTTTCTAAATTTGCTTCATCTATTCATTTGAATGAATTTTTTTCTGGAATTTTTTTTCCAAGTGTTGTTGGGAATAATAAAAATTATACATCTAAGCTAAAATTTTATGAAAAATTTATTCCAAAATATAATTTTTACAAAGAAATCTTGAATAACTATTATGTTGTTTGCGGGGGAGGAATATTAGAAAAAGAAAATACTTTACTGAAACCTTTTGTTCAAGAACTTTTTGAAGCTTTTCGATTAGAAGAACAAAAAGGGAAATTTTACTTTAGAACTCAAAAAAATTCTTATTTTTATCCTTTAGGTAAAAAAGAAGAACCTCAAATTTTCTTTGTACAAGAGAGAGAAAACTTTTTAATTCCTTTTTATTTCTTTTTTATTCAAATTGAAAACAAATGAACACTTTATTTAGAATTCAAGAAAAAATTATTTCTAAAGAAAAAATTCCAAATATTTTAAATGAGATAAAAAGTAAAAAAATTGTTTTTACAAATGGTTGTTTTGATATACTTCACAAAGGACATCTTACTTACCTTAGTCAAGCTAAAGACTTAGGAGATATTCTTTGGATAGGACTCAATTCTGATTTCTCTGTAAAAAAACTCAAAGGAGAGAGTAGACCTGTAAATAATCATACGTTACGTGCAATGCTGCTTGCTAGTTTATTTTATGTAGATTTTGTTAGCATTTTTGAAGAGGAAAATCCCATTTGTTTAATTGAAATAATCAAACCGCATATTCATGTAAAAGGTGGAGACTATCAAAAAGAAAAACTTATTGAATATGAGACTGTAATTCAATACGGAGGTCAAGTTGAGATTTTACCTTTTGTAGAAGGTGAATCAACAACTCAAATTATAAAAAAAATTCAAGCCTCACCTCCATTTTTGCCATCAGAATAAAATACTTTGTGGATATAATTTTGAATAGTATTCAATTCGTGAGATGGGAGTTCATCAAACTGAACTACTACATTTTTGCCAGTAACTCTTCCTACTTTTCCTGTAACTTTTAATGGAATATGATCTAAAGTAAAATGAACTGTTATTAAATCCCCAATATAAAGAACTGTACCAGACTGAATAGTGAGTCCTCCCGTGCCAAGATCAATTATATTGCAGGGTATGCTCGTTGGTTTTTTGTTTAGAAAATAAAATCCTTCTAGATTAGTTTTTACACGAGCTTTTCTTCTCTTTTGTTTCACATGCTGACTTGGAAAAGATGTTTTAAATGATGACTTGATTTCTGCCATTCTGTACCTCTATTTTAAATAGATAAAGGATACTAGAAAGGTTTCAAATAGAAAAAAATTTCATATTTGATTTTTATGTTTCTTTTTAAGATAGCAAAGTATAAATTTGAAATTATGATAATTTTTTATGATTTTTATAAAAGATAAATTTTTATGAGTTTACTTCAATTTTTCAAATGTATAGTCTGCTTTAAGTTGAAAACTACCAAGAAACTTATGAGGAGGTTTGATCCATTCTTCTGGAGATAATAAAGAAAAATATTTTTCTAAATTAGGTCTTTCATACAAGTGTAAAATCATTCCTACTTTTTTTTCAAAGTTACATGGAATTTTATGAAGTTCGGCACTTATGTGAGCCTCTTCTAAGATTTGTTTTGCTTGCTGTTGTAAGTTTTGAATTTGTTTTAAAATAAGTTCAAGTTTAGCGTTTGTAAAATTTTGAATTGATAAATGAGCTGTTTCAATTTCTTTGGCTCTATCTACAAGACGAATTGGAACATCTCCTACATGAGTTCCATAGGGGAGGAGGTGTCTATTTAGGTTTTTTTCTTGTTCATTCATGTTCTTT
>CALDSP010000306.1 GCA_937924465.1 uncultured Leptospiraceae bacterium | reverse complement strand
CAAAATCAGTACAAAGGCTCAAGAGATAAAATCCCTAACGATGAAACGTTACGTGCAAAATCAGGTAAGACTTTAAATATACCAAATAACACTTTAGACATTCTTTCTGCAATTTACTTTTTTCGAGAACACCCTAACCCTCCCGAATTAGGAGCATTTTTTAGTATCCCAGTTTTTGATGACTTACAAATCACAGACCTAGATATGAAGATTACAGGGGAGGAAGTTTTAGAAATGAATGTAAATGATACTCAACTACAAATTCCCTCATTTCAAGTAAGACCCTACCTTTCTACCTCTGGAATTTTTCGCTCCGATGGAGAAATTTTAATATGGATAAGCAAGGATCAGAAAAGAATCCCTTTAAAAATAATTGCTTCTATTTCTAAACTTGGAGAAGTTCAAGTAGAACTCTATAAATTTATTCAACAAGAAAATTAAAAATATCCTTGAATTTTATTAAACATGAACTAATTTCTTACTATGCAAAAGCGAACCCCAAGAAAAAAAAAACTTCAATCTCAAAAATCTAATATAATTCTAAGCAACAGTAAAAATCTAATCTGCTTAAACCAAGAAAAGGTTCGCAAAGATTATATTCGCAAATGCAAACGTTCCATTAAAGACCTTGAAAAAATTAAGCAAGAGATTTTGAATTATGAAAAAAATGATTTACCATCTTTTGAAAAATGGTACAATTCTCAATTTGGAAAATTACTCTCTGAAATTAGAGAGTTTCATGAAAAAGCAGGAGAACTATACCATAAAATTCGAGAGATAGAGTACTATAAAAATAAAAAAAAAATTTCTTACTATGAAGCCTTTTTACTAGTAGAAGACAAACTCAAAAATCCAGAGAAGTACAAGGAAGAAGAACCTGAACATGAATATTTTGAATTTTCAGATGATGGAGAATATGAATTTGAAGAAAATGAGGATGATGATTTTTTTAATTCGAATTCCAACTATTATGAACCTTCCATTGAAGAGGAAATTAAAAATGCTTTTTCTGAATTTTTAAGAGAGAATCCAGAATATTTTCATTTTTCTAAAAACCCAAAAATATACAAAATACTATACGAAAATTTTAGAAAAAATTTTTATGAAAATTATTATTTCAATCACAAAGAAAAAACAAAATCAGAAAATGATTTAGAGATTCGCATTAAAGCTAAATACAGAGAACTTGCGCGTAAACTTCATCCTGATTATAGACAAGAATCCCATCCTCATTTAGATGAACTTTGGTATGAAGTGCAAAAAGCTTATAAAGATAGAGACCTAAACCGATTAGAAATGTTACTTGCTTTATCAAGTATTCACCAAGGAGATTTCAACTCAAATTTTTCAATTTCACAAATTTTAGATGTTCAAAAAGAATATAAAGAACAAATCAAAGCGTTACGTGCAAGATTAAAACAAATCAAAAAGCATGAAGCGTGGGGCTTTAGTAAATTAGAATCTACACAATCTCTTGAAAAAAAAATATCCAAACGTTTGAACGAAAATTTATGGGAAGAAAAACAAAACTACGAGTATTTTCAATTGCTTTTGCAAAAGTGGTCTACCCCTCCTAAAACAAATTCAAAAATTTTACATACAACATTTGAAGCAGAGAAGGAAGTAGAACGTTTCTTCAAAATATTTTTTGATTAAGTTTAAACTGATACACAGGATAAGGACCTAAAGCTCTAATTTCACCAAAAGATTTTCCTTTTGCTGTTGACATTGAAAATGCAAGTGAAAACCAAAAATGAATCAATCTTTTTGAGTATTCTGAAATGTTCCTTCTTCCGAACTTTCTTTTGCGAATAGTTTTATATAAGTTAGTATTATTAAAGATAAGATAAAAATTTTACTCATTTATACCCCGAACAGTAGATAAGTTTAACATTTTTTTAATTGAAAAACATAAACTGTAAAAAACAGTGGAAAAGCTATAAAAAATTTTTTTATGTTTAAACAAATACTATTTTAGTCTAAATAATGCTTATGTTATTCACAAAAATAAATTACACCATATTTGAATTCAATAGTCAAAGTTACAAATTATTCTTTCTCGCTTTGACTTGTTCTCTTTTTTTTGTTGTATCCCCACTATTTGCAGATACTATCATTCTAAAAAATAAAAAAGTACACCGTGGAAAAGTGATAGCCCAATCTGAAAAAAGCATAGATTTTAGAACAAAAGAAGGACAACAACTTACTTTTCAAAAAAGAGAAGTTCTAAAAGTAGTTTATAAAGACCTAAATGAACAAGAAACAAAAAAAGTGATCCAAGAAGAAGAAAAAAAAGTTCAGAAAACAACAGTTATAGAAGAACCAAAAGAAGTAATCGAAGAACAAGTTCCTACTCCACAAGAGGAACCAAAACCTATTACAACTACAACTCCCGATCAAAGAACTTGGTTTTCTATATTCTGGCGTTCAGCACTCATTCCGGGTTGGGGACAGTTTAAGGCAGGGAGATATTACTCTTCTGGATTTATATTTTTGGTTTCGCTAGGAGCTTTAGGTAACACCGTTGCAAACACTAACAAAGCACAAACCGCAGAGTCTAACTATAAAATCCTTTCAGCTTTAACTCCAGTAGTTATATCTTCTGCCTCGCAAGGTAATCCAACCGATGGAATTTTTACTGGAACTATCTATAATCAAGCCATTTTTTCCAGCTATCAAAACACTATCAATACTACAAATAACTCTATAACTATTTTTTCTCTTATTTATGGAATTCAACTTATACACGCAGTTTACGTTGGGCGTCAGTGGGAAGAAGAGGAGTTTTCTTCTTCTGTTAAAGTTTTCAAAGGATGGAATTTTGACTATAAAATAGAAAATCAAAAGTTTCTAGGTCAAAATACTTATTTCGAATTGAATTATACTTTTCGGTTTTAATGCTGAAAGCACTACTTTTAGATATAGACAACACTCTCATTCAATCTCAACTTGCATACTTTTATGCTTTGGAACAAATATCTGAAAAATGGAAAAAAAAATATTTAGGGAAGGAACCGTTTCTAACTGTCTTTGAAACATACAAGAAAAAATTAAAAGAACAATTCCCCAATCTTGCTATCAATAGGAACCGTCTTTTAGTATTCAAAGAAATGGCAGAAAATGGTTTCTTCCTATTTTCTCCTAAACTTCTAATTGAACTAGAAAAAGATTACTTCAAGTTCTTCAAAAAAGAAATTAAATCACAATTAAAACGACATAAAACAGAATATGAAGAAATGTTTTCTCTCTTACGAGAACATTCTAGGTCTAAAGAAATTCTATTCTTATCAAATGAATCCCTTCGCACTCAACTATTAAAACTTTCTTGGTTTTTTCCTGAAGACATTCCCTTTAGAGTTTTAACTTCAGAAGAGATTGGAGTAGAAAAACCATCTCCCCTCATTTATCGTAAAGCACTTGCACTATGTGGAGTTCAGCCGCAGGACGCTATCATGATTGGAGACTCACTAGTAGATGATGTTGAAGGTGCAAAGCAACTAGGTATTTCTGCTATTCACCTAACGTCTATATTCGGAAAAAGAGAATCTGTTGTTCACGAAAAAGAAGGATATATAGAACACCAAAATTTAAACTATTGCTTGGAAATTTTACTCAAGGAAATTGAAAAATGAAACTCCTCTACAACAATTCTTGTTATAGAGAAGTTAAACTTAATTTCTAGAAACTTCAAATTCTACACGCCTGTTTTTTGAGATAGATTTTTCTTTTTTTTGTTCATATTTAGCCGTACCGTAGTTTTTTAAACCAAGTTTATTTTCCTCAATTCCTAAAGCTTTTGAAAGTCGGGATCGCATATTTTTGGCACGACCTTCTGCTATTCTGTTAGCTTTTTCTTCTCCACCATAAGGATCAGCGTGTCCTGTAACTTTCAAGGTGTAGCCTTCAGGAACTTGAGGAAGAACTTCTTTTAAAACAGGAAGTCCCTTTTTAGACCAATTGGAATACAAATTTTCTGGTAAAACAGTTTGATCACCCGCAAAACCCTGAATTTCTATACTCTCTAGCTTTTTATTTAATTCCTTGGCAATCTCATCTCGATTGTCTTTAGGTGGTTGTTGCACTTGCTCTGAAGAGCAATTGATTAAAAACCCAATTAAAAAACTAACTGGAATTAGAAAACATTTTCTCATAGATTTTTCCTTTTTATTATTTTTTATGGTAAATTTTTTTTGTAATTAATTTGCATCAATTAAAAATGCAAGAAATGTCCTAATTTTTCTTTTTTGGTTCGTAAATAATTTTCATTGTCTTTTTCTGGTGGCATTATTAGAGGAACTCTATCCACAACTTCCAAACCGTATCCTTCAAGCCCAACAATTTTTCTTGGATTGTTCGTCATGAGCTTCATTTTAGTAACACCTATGTCCCTTAAAATTTGTGCTCCTATTCCATAATCTCTTAGATCTGCGGCAAAACCTAGTTTTTCATTCGCCTCCACAGTATCTAGACCTTTGTCTTGAAGAGAATAAGCTTTGAGTTTATTGATAATTCCAATTCCCCTACCTTCTTGGCGCATGTACACAAGAACTCCTTGACCCTCTTTTTGAATTTGAGAAAGAGCCGCATGTAGTTGCGGACCGCAATCACAACGATTGCTTGAAAAAATATCTCCTGTTAAACATTCTGAATGAACACGAACTAGAATAGGTTTCTCAGGTGAAATATTTCCCTTTACTAAAGCTATGTGAATTTTATCATCAATCAAAGTAGAATAAGCCTTTATGATAAACTCTCCATAATCTGTAGGAAGTCTAGCTTCCGCCTCTAGTTTTATAAGTTTGTCTTTTTGTTTTCTGTAAGCAATTAGGTCAGCAATAGTGTAAATATTTAATCTATGTTTTTCTGCAAATTTTTCTAAGTCCTTCATTCGTGCCATTGTGCCATCTTCATTCATAATTTCACAAATCACTGCGGCTGGTTTTAAACCTGCTAAAATGGCTAAATCAACAGAGGCTTCCGTATGTCCTGCTCTCCTTAAAACACCTCCTTTTACTGCTTCCAACGGGAACAAATGTCCAGGTTTTACCAAATCTTCTGGAGTAGCATTATCATCAATCAAAACCGAAACTGTTTTGGCACGATCATAAGCGGAAATACCTGTAGTCACTCCATCTTTTGCATCTACAGATACAGTAAATGCAGTTCCATGATGATCCCCTCCATTTTCTACCATTCTATGAAGTCCCAATTGAGCCAGTCTCTCTGAAGTCATGGGAACACAAATCAGACCTCGGCCATGTGTAGCCATAAAGTTTATGGTTTCTGGGGTTGCAAATTCAGCAGCAACCACTAAATCTCCTTCATTTTCTCTATCTTCTGAATCAACCAAAATAATAATTCTACCTCGCTTGATTTCTTGGATAGCGTTTTCAATCTTTTGGATCATTTTACCCTCTATATATATCCTAACTTTAAAAAGGGAGTCTTATGAAAAGCAGAATCTTTAAGAAAAGATTATTGTTTTTGTAGACCGTAATAAAATCGCCCTTGTTTTTGTATTAGTCCACGACGAATGAGATTTTCAGCAATGATAAGTAATCCCGAAATGGCTTGTTCTTTTTTTTCCTTTGGGGTGTCTTTTTGCTCTGCCATCAATTGATGAACAAATTCTCTTCTTTTAGGGGACAAGATTCCAAGCATAGAACCAACTACTTTTTCATTTCCAATCAAAAAAGCAAGGGCTAAAGTTTGAGGAGGAGTTTCGTTGCATAGATAATATAAAGCAAGGTTATCAAAGTAAGTCAAGTCCTCAAACTTTTCTAAGTCATTCATTCGGAAACTTCTCTAAGTTTAGATTTTAAATATTTTTCTAAATAAGAACTATTTGGATTTTCACCTGTTACATGTTTGATCAATTCTTTTGGTTTAAAAAATCTTCCATGTGAATAAATATTTTTATTTAGCCATTTAAATAAACTAGAAAAATCACCTTTTGAACGAACATCATCCCAAAAAGTTTGATGAGTTTTTAAAAAGAAATGAAAGAGTTGTGCTGCATAAATGTTGCCTAACGTATAAGTTGGAAAATAACCAAAGGAACCACCCGACCAGTGTACATCTTGTAAAACACCTTCTGAATCATTTTTAATTTCTAAGTCAAAATATTCTTTCATTTTTGTATTCCACACTTCGGGAAGATCTTTTATAGTTAGAGTACCTTTTATAAGTTCTCTCTCAATTTCAAAGCGTAAAATAATATGCAAATTGTAAGTAACCTGATCCGCTTCTACTCGTATTTTGGATTTAGAGACAGAATTTACATAATTATAAAGCTTCTCAAAAGGCAAATCATAGTGGTAAATGTTTAACTCTTTTAGAAGTGCTGGATAAATATATTCCCAAAAAGGGCGCGAACGACCTATTTGATTTTCCCAAAGTCTGCTTTGCGATTCATGAACTCCATAAGAAGCAGAAAGAGTCAAAGGACTTGGATAATTTTTAGATAACGATAGACCATATTCATAAAGAGCATGTCCCGTTTCATGCAAAACTGCAAATAAAGAACTCAATGGCTCTTTTTCGTCGAAGCGAGTTGTGATTCTTTTATCGTTTGCACCTATGCTGGTACTAAAAGGATGAAGGCTTGTATCCAAACGATGAGAGTTTTCAGGAAGTCCAAGTAATGTAGAAATTTTTTTACACAAATAATATTGCAACTCTTTTGGTACTGGTTTTAGAAAAGGATTTGGATAGGTTGGAAATTGATTGGAAAGAGGAATTAAAGAATTTTTTAAATGCTTAAACAGTTCTTCTAGTTCACTAGCCTTTGCTCCTATTTCATAGTCCTCTAATAAAGCGTCATAGCGTTCTGTATTATAACCATATTGTTCAGCTTTTTCTTGAATAAGTAAAATAATTTTTTGTAAGGTAGGAGCAAATTCTGAAAAGTTTTGATTTTGCTTTGCATTTGCCCAAATTCCATGAGCTAAATTCGTTATACGAGCAAGTTCTTCTACTAATTCTGTTCTAAGTTTTTTAGCCCTATACCTGTCATAATTTAAGACTTCTAATTCTTTTTTTAAGATAACCCTTTCTTCGTCAGATATATCTAAACTATTTAAAGAAGCAGTTAAATTAGCAATAATATCATCAAATTCATGAGATATAAATTTCTCGTGATATAAAGTAGACAAATAAGCAATTTGTTCTGCTCGCTCTTGTCGTGCTGCCTCTGGAATTATAACTTCTAAATCCCAATGAAGGAGACTCAAAGTATTTTCTAAATGGACTAACTCTTTCCAATAATTTTTATATCTCTTTAACTCTTTCATACTCTCACCTAAATTTTGGTAAATATTAAATAAGTAAAATTAAAAGTAAATCATTTTTCCTAAAAAGAAAAATTATTCTAGTAGATTATTAGAGTTATAATAAAATTTTTTTATTCTTTAGGTCCTGTATAAATACAAGCACTATTGCAAGTTTCAAAGACTGTTATTTTAACTAATAATGGAATTTTAGGTTTCAATTTTTTCCAAAGCCATATTGCAATATTTTCACTAGTTGGATTTTCTAAACCTTCTACTTCGTTTAA
This sequence comes from uncultured Leptospiraceae bacterium, assembly GCA_937924465.1. Classification (GTDB taxonomy): domain Bacteria; phylum Spirochaetota; class Leptospiria; order Leptospirales; family Leptospiraceae; genus CALDSP01. Next base: position 2,772 of record CALDSP010000306.1, on the reverse strand, counting down.
AAAGTAATGATCTAAATAATTATCAATAATTGGTTTTACAATTTGTTTAATTTCTCCAAAATCCATTACCCAACCCGTATTTGGATCTACTTGTCCTTTAATATGAATCCGAAAACGGAACGTATGACCATGAAGTCGTTTACACTTATGACCATCTGGTAAATTTGGTAACAAATGAGCCGCATCAAAACTAAACTCTCGAACTAATTCTACTTCATCCATATTATTCTAATTTTAAAATATTTACTTCATACGGATAGAGTTGAATCATTCCCAACTCATAATTTGTATTCTCTGCCCTATGAGTAGAAAGAAGAATTTTTCCTTTCAGGCTTAAATTAGGAATTGGAGGAAAGCGTCTTTCTCTATCGGAGAAATTAAGTAATACTAAAATTTTTTCACTTTCATAAATTCTCTCATATCCTAAAATATAAGGATTATCTTTAATTATAAGCCTTAGACTTCCTCTTCTTAAAGCGATTTCTTTTTTTCTTAAATGAATTAATGTCTTATAAAAAGAGAGCAAACTAGTAGGTTCTTGTTCTTGTCGCATAACGTTTATAAGTTCTTTGTTTTTTGAAATAGGAAGCCAAGGTTCCACTTTAGAAAATCCAGCATACTCTTCATTTGTCCAACACATAGGCTGTCTAGCTCTATCTCTACCTACAAAAAGAGGCCAGTATCGTTTTCCTAGTGGGTCTTGAATATATTTTTTTGGAATCCACTCTGACTCCATTCCAATTTCTTCTCCATAATATAAAAAGGGAGTTCCACGTAACGTAAGAAGCATGGCTGCAGCAATCTTTGCACGTTGAACGCCAGATTTTCCCTTTTTGTATCTTGAAAAATGACGCGGTTGATCATGATTGGAAAGAGTATAATTAGGCCAAATAATATCTCCCAATTCTCTTTCTTGTTCCTCAATTACTTTCGCAAAGGCTTCTGGATTCCACTTAGTATACAAAAAAGTAAAATTAAATGCCATGTGAAGTTCATCATTATTACCACAGAAACTTGCAGGAAGTTTTGCCGTGCCGGGAGGTTCTTGATAAACCTCTCCTACACTCATTCTATCTCCCGGATAGGAATCTAAAAGTTTTCGAAATTCCTTTAAAACATCATGGGTCTCGGGACGGTTTCTATCGTAAATGTGATATTGTCTTTCATACTCCCGAAGTCCTTTGAAGAAATTACGTGGATTGTTTCGAAGTTCAGCATCTTTGAAATAATAATTCACTACATCTAAACGAAACCCATCTACTCCTAAATCCAACCAAAATTGAATCATATTAAAAATAGCTTTTTTTACTTCAGGATTTCTCCAATTTAAATCAGGCTGCTCTACTGTAAAGGCGTGGTAGTAATAAGATTCTGTTTTTTCATCCCATTCCCAAGCACTTCCCCCAAAAGCCGCCACCCAATTATTGGGGAGTTTTCCCTTCTTACCATCTTTCCATATATACCAATCTCTTTTAGGGTTATCCCGAGAACTTCTAGATTCTACAAACCAAGGATGCAAATGAGAAGTATGATTTACAACCAAATCCATGATCAATTTTACGTTACGTGCATGGCATTCTTTTAAAAGAGTTTTAAATGTATCCATATCTCCAAAAATAGGATCAATATTTTCATAATCAGAAATATCATATCCAAAATCAAACATAGGAGAGGGATAAATTGGAGAAAACCATATAGCATCAATCCCTAAAGAATTTTCTGTTCCAGCTAAGTAATCTAGCTTTTCAATCACACCTTGCAAATCACCTATTCCATCTCCGTTAGAATCCTTAAAACTTCTTGGATAAATTTGATAAATAACTGCTTCTTTCCACCAAGGAAAATTAGAATTTGAATTCATAGCTTGAAACCTTTTCTACTTTTTTTGTTGCGTAACGTAAATTTTCTATAATAGAATTTAAAAGTTTTTGGTCAAAAATTTTTGTATCTTCTTTTGTTTTTAAATAAAATGAATCATAGGCGTAATCGGCACTTGTAGAAACTTTAGTAAATTCTACTTTGATAGGAAATTTCAAGAGTTCTTGAAAGATCTTATAAAGCAATCCAAAAGAATCAGGTAAACGAATTTCCAAAATTGTATATTCATTTGAAGTTTGGTTGTCAAACTCAATCTTTTCTTCCACCATTCCTTCGGGAACAGTATGAGAATAAGACCATTCGCTTGGAGAATTTAGCAAACTTTCAATACTTGTTTTTTTTGTAAAAACTAATTCCAAATTTTCTTTAAGTTTCCCCAACTTTTCTTTAGATACATCTCCACTTCCATAAAGGTTTGTAATATGAGCAACAACAATTGCAAAATTCTGAGAATCAGAAAAATTTTTAAGTCCAATTATGTTTAATCCCATACTAGAAATCACACCAACAAGCTCCGCAAGAAATTTTTCTTTATCTTTAAAAAATATACTCAAAGTTACATAAGCTGGTTCTGTTTCTATTTCAATAACTGGAATGAAAGACAGTTTATTCTTTTGTTCATAAACAATTTGAAAATGATGGAAGATTCTATGACTTGTGAAATAGTTTAAATAAGAAGAAGGTTTAAAATTTTTCATACGTTGAGCAACAAAACTAGCTAATTCTGAACTTAAACCTTCTTTATCAATCAATTCTTTTTCAATTTGAATTTCAGACCCTCTAAAAATAATTCCTTTTTGTAGAATTTCTAAAGTATTTTCGTAAAGACTTTTGAGTATAGCTCTCTTCCAATTGGTGAGAGTTGCTTTACCTGTAGATTTTATATCTATAATA